>JASEHO010000027.1 GCA_030018505.1 bacterium | reverse complement strand
AGTAACACTTTACCCATCTGAAGAAATTAGGGTGTAACTAAGGGAAGATGGGAAAGTTGGGAAAAGGGGAAAAACAAGTAATTTAAGGAGAAATGGGGAAGAGAAGGGGAAAAGGAGATGTTTATTATAGTTTCTCCATTTCTCCTCTTTCTAATAAATTTAGTAGTAAGCAGTAATTCCATCAATCTAATAGACCAGTTTCTATTTTGGATAAAAGATGTGGTTATATTGAGTCTCAACTGAACTTAAGGCGATTGGTCGAAAAAACAGCTGATTTTTGCTCTTCACTTATATGGGCCGTATAGGAATCGAACCTATAATCTTGGGATTAAGAGTCCCCTGCTCTGCCGATTGAGCCAACGGCCCAAACAAGTTACTAATTTATATCATAAGAAGAATGGGTTTGTCAAATTAAAATTAGTGAAGAGATAATACTGCTAACTGCTTACTCTCATCAAACTTTCACAGGCACTGAACACATCTTCTGGGCTAATATCTTTCATGCAAGCAAAATACTTCTTTGGACACTTTTTTGGTCCGTGAGGACTACAGGGTCTGCAAGACATGCCTTTTTTCTCAACAACTACAACAGATTCTGCCTTATATGGCGAGAATCCAAGCTCCTGGGTCGTTGGACCAAAAATGACGACACATCTTCTTTTGAGTGCCACCCCAATGTGCATTGTGCCTGTATCTCCACCAATTAAGAGCTTGCAAGCCATAAATAGAGGAGGAAGATCTGCAAGTGTAGTCTTGCCACAAGCAACAATGGGTTTATTCTTACAAAGTTGATGGATTTTCTCTGCCTCTTGCAGATCCTCTTTCCTTCCAAAGATTATGGACTTTGCCGAAAATCTCTCTGCCAGATAGTCTATTACCTTAGCATAACCTTCTGGAATCCATCTCTTTGTTGGCCACTCTGAGCCTATAAGCAGACCTACCACCATATCCTTTGGCTCTATTCCAAAAGAAGAGGGAATATCTTGGAGATTGGAGGCGATAAATACCTCAGGCTTTGCCTCTATCTTTCCGCCGAGCGTCTCCATCAATTGTAAACATCTATCTACCTCATGCAACTTTCTTTCATAATGTATTTTGTCTGTGTAAAGGAAAGAAAGGCTTGCTTTATCAAACCCTATCCTCCTTTTGGCTCCTGAGATAAAGGCTAAAAAACTGGTGCGAAAAGACTTATGAGGAGAGACAACTAAAGAGAAACCTTCCTTTCTTATCGCATCTGCCTTCTTAAGAAAAGGGATTATCCCTTTATCTGTTCCCTTCTTATCATAAACGATAAATTGGCAAATGCAGGGGTTTTCTGAGAGTATTTCTGCGCCTTGTGGTGTTGTAAGAAAGAATATCTTGGCATCTGGAAACCTCTCTTTGAGATTCTTTAGAAGTGGTGTAGTTAAGATAATATCTCCCAAGAATGCTGTCTGAATGACCAGGATTTTCTTTGGCAGAGTGGAAGTATATGCCAAATTATGAAGAACAGCGTCTGTTGCCTCCATAACCTCAGAGACAGCTATTCTTTCCAGACACTCTTTGGATTTGCAGGGCTTTTCTCCATGCAGACTGCAGGGCCTACAGACCAGATCTTTTTCTACTACAACACCCCTTTGTGGATAGAAACCAAAGCTCCTCGCAGTTGGACCAAATAAGACGATATGTGGAATACCCAAGCCATCGGCAATGTGTGCTGGGCCTGTATCTGGCGAGATAAAGACCAAGCTTTTTCCAATTAAGCAGGCAAGTTCTGTAATGCTGGTCTTTCCGGTAAGGTCTTGTATCTCGCACCTTGCCAGATGCTTTATCCTCTCTGCTAAAGCCCTATCTTTCTCATCTCCCAAAAGGAGTATTCCAACTGAATAGGTTTTGTAAAGCTCCTCTGCCAATTCTGCATATTTTTCAGCACTCCATTCTTTTTGGTAGTGATGGGCACCAGGAGCAATAGAGATTACCCTATCTGCTATGCCAAGCCTCTTGACAACTTCATCCGGATTGAGTTTAGAAAGAGAAAGGGTTGGAGCCTTTCTATCATCCTCTATTCCAAGTGGCTTTAAGGCAGAAATATATTTAGAAGAGATAGGTTTAATGCATGGTCCAAAGTTTAGCTTTGAGAGAATAAGTAAAAACCTTGTGATGGTATCTTTTCTGTAGAATAGCCTCCTTTTGGCACCGCTAAACAGATAGAGAATTTGGCTCCTGAACCCTCTATGAAGGTCAATAATTAGGTCAAACCTTTCCCTTCTTATCCTTTTTGCGATAGAGAATATAGACTCTTTCTTTTCAAAACAGAGAACATCGTCAAGATCTGGAAGCAAGAGACTGGCTTCAGAAAAATGAGATTTTATGAGGAGGGTGATTCTGCTCTCTAAATACGCTTTCTTGAGTAACCGCAAGCAAGGAGATAAGAGCAGAATATCACCTAAAGATGATGGACGAAGAATGAGAATTTTCAAATTTCTTTTTAATACCAAAGTAATTCCTGCCTTTAGTTTGATGCAGTATAACCCCTTTGCCACATTCTGTCCAGTATCATTTTTGCAGTTCAACAGTTATTTCTGATATTATTCTGAATTTTTACTTGAGATAAATCAAGAAATCTTATATCCTTAATAGGATGCAAGAAAGATCTCCAATAACTAAAAAGCAATATTTAATAGGGCTTTTTGTTTTCTTCATCTCATATTCCATTTATCTTTTAATCTTTCCATCCACAGTAACCTTTGGAGACTCAGGAGATTTTATCACCTCTGCCTATGTCTTAGGGATTCCACATCCTTCTGGTTATCCACTTTATACCCTTATTAATCACCTTTTCTCCTATATCCCTATCTCAAATATTGGCATGAGAATAACCCTAAGCTCTGCCATATTTGCCTCTCTTACCTCAATTATTCTATACTTTCTTTTTATAAAACTTCAAGTTTCAACTATATTTTCAATATCTACTGCCCTTTCATTCTCCTTCTCCTGGACCTTCTTCAGAGTAGCAGGATATTCTAAGACTTATGCTATGTATGCCTTCTTCTCCATTCTCTTAATCTTCCTTCTGATTCTCTGGCAAGAGACTATAAATCCACATACGAAGTATCTTGCGAAGCAACAAGCTAAAAGCCAAAATCTAAAATCTCAAAAGTGGTTTCTTCTCTTCTCCTTCATATTGGGTCTCTCCTTCACCAATCATAACCTTATGGCCACCCTTATTCCAGGAATCTTATCTTTCATCTTTTTAGTTAATAAAAAAGTTTTTTCCAATGCCAGGCTCCTTATAACAGGATTTTGGCTCTTTATTCTTGGTTTATCCATCTTTCTCTATCTTCCCATAAGGGCGTTTCAGCATCCTCCCATAGACTGGGCAAACCCTACAACCCTATCAAATTTTATTGATTGTATAATGGTAAAATTTGCTCAAAAACGGTTTTTTGATGTAACTTTATTAAAGATGCTTTTTATGTTTAAGCACTACTTTTTACTCGTGGCAAGGCAATTCTTGATATTTGGCTTTTTAAGTATTCTTGGTCTATATATCCTTTATCAAAACAAAAAAGAGATCTTCTTTCTTCTCTTTTCTATAATTCTTGTAAACACTGGTCTATCTTTGATTATTTACACAGATATAACCCCTGGTATGGTTGACTATGAGTCATATCATTTGCCTTCGTTTTTATGTTTGGCTATTGGACTTGGCATAGGTCTTAATTTCTTTAAGAAAAATAGAAAGATTTGCTATCTTAGTCTTTTGATACCAGTAGTTATTTGTGTATTTAACTATTATCCAAGCAACAAGAGCAGGTTCTTCTTTGCCTATGATTATGGTAGAAATCTTTTAAGAGAACTTCCAAGCAAGACACTGCTTTTTACTTATACAGACCATGAGTTTATGACCCTGTGGTATCTTAGGTTTGTGGAAAATCGGAGAGAGGATATTATTCAACTAAACCTTTATGACCTCACCACAGCTTGGGTTATAGAAAGGATTACAAACGACAATCCAAGTCTAATATTTACAGGAGAAAAAGATGCCCATTATCTCTTTAAGTTAGAAAACCTTGTCAAGAATAACATTGATAGGTTCAATATCTTCTATACCTTCTCTGAGGATATGTATAACCCTGGCTATAAAATTGCTTATAGCTCTTCCCTTTCAAGCTATGGGATGCTCTTTAGGGTTGAAAAGTATCCGAATGCAAAGATAGAGGAGCTTCCGTATGTAATCAGAGGCTTAAAAGACAAGATTTATAAGGATACCTTCACTAAGGATGTCTTAAAGATATATGGCTATGCCTATGGAATAGCCGGGTCAAAACATTTAGCAGATGATCCAAAGAAAGCAAGGGATAGATTTGAACTGGCATCCATTTTAGACCCAGAAAACGAGATATACAAAAAAGGAATAGAGTATGCAGAAGGAAGGATTAAATAGAAAGTTTCAATTACAATACTTGACGGATGACAAAAAATGATGTATAATTTTGGCATACAAGAGGAGGTGTAAAATGAGGATGACCATTAGAATTGAAGATAGAGTTTTGCAAGAACTTTTTCTTCTAACCCATGCAAAGACTAAGACAGAGGCAATCTCAAAGGCTTTGCAGGAGTTTATTAAAAGAAAAGGCAAAGAAAAACTTTTAAGCCTGAAAGGAAAAATGAATTTAATCAATGATTGGAAGGAATTGAGAGAAGAAGAACTAAATGAAAAGTGAAATGGTAATAGTTGATACCTCTTGTTGGATTGAATATTTTAATCGACCCGAATCAAAAGAAGCTAAAATAGTAAAAATCCTTCTCGAAGAAGATAGGGTAATAATTACTGGGGTTATAATTGCCGAGCTTCTTCAGGGTGCAAGAGAAAAAAAAGAATTTCAGACACTAAAAGAATCATTGATTGCCCTTCCCTTCTTACAAGAGACGCCTCAATCTTGGGAGGAGGTTGGCAAGCTCTCTTTTGAAATACGCAAAAAAGGATTAATTATTCCCTTAACAGACTGCTTAATCGCAGTATTGGCAAAAGAAGAAGATTGTTTTGTCTTTACCCTTGATTCTCATTTTATCTCTCTACCAAATATAAAACTTTATAATCAGTCAAAGTTTTGAAGTTCCTAACTTCTAAACTTAGAGAGTTCCAAACTACAAAAGATTTTCTTGACCAAAAAAGGCAAAGAAAATATAATTTTACAAATAATGAAAATATTGGTTGTAGGTTCTGGTGGAAGAGAAGATACGCTTTGTTGGAAACTCAAAAAAGAAAAAAACCAGATTGTTTGTGCTTCAGGTAATGGTGGAACAGCAAGGTGGGGAGAGAATATAAATATAAGACCAACAGATATTGAAAAATTGTCAGATTTTGTTAAAGAGAATGGAATTGAACTTACTGTGGTTGGACCTGAAGCACCTTTAGTAGAAGGAATAGTGAACCGATTTGAAGAAAAGAGTTTTAGAATTTTTGGTCCATCAAAAGAGGCGGCTCAACTTGAAGCAAGCAAGGTCTTTGCTAAAGAGTTTATGAGGAAGAATGGAATTCCAACAGCAGGATTTGAAATCTTTAATTCAGAAGAGAAAGCCTTAAAGTATATCCTTAATAAGAAGTTTCCAATTGTAATTAAAGCAGATGGATTATGTGGAGGGAAAGGAGTATCTATTTGTGAAAATCTAAAGGCTGCTCAGGAAGCAATATATTCCCTTATGACAAAAAAGATCTTTGGTAGGCAAGGAGAAAGGATAGTTATAGAAGATTGTCTTTTTGGGGAAGAGGTCTCCTATCTTGCTTTTGTTGATGGAGAGGATTTTCTTCCTCTTGTTTCTTCTCAAGACCATAAGGCTATATTTGATGAGGATAAAGGCCCAAATACAGGTGGAATGGGCGCATATTCCCCAGTCTCTTTAATGACTGAAGAACTTTCCGAAAGGATAAAAAAAGATATACTTAAAAAAACAATCAATGGCCTCTTAAATTTAAGGATAAGATTCAAAGGCATTTTATATTTAGGCCTTATGCTGACTGAAGATGGACCAATGGTTTTAGAGTTTAATGTGAGGTTTGGAGACCCAGAAGCCCAAGCGATAATTCCAAGGCTTACATCCAATCTTCTTGAGCTAATGATGGAGGCTATAGATGGAAACCTTTCTAAAGTAAGATTAGAATGGGATAAAAGACCAGTTCTTTCTGTAGTTTTGGCTTCTGCTGGTTATCCAGAAAATCCTGTAAGCGGAAAAGAGATTTTTGGCTTAGAGGAGACTGAATGTCTAAATGATATATTAGTCTTTCATTCAGGAACAGAAAAAAAAGATGGAAGATTTTGGACAAAAGGAGGAAGGGTTCTCAGTGTTACTGGATATGGAAATGACATAAAGGAAGCAAAAACCAGGGTTTACTCTGCAATATTTAATGTTCAATTTGAAGGTATGCAATTTAGAAATGACATCGGAGAGAAAGAAATAAGGAGAATAAAAGATGGAGAATTGTCTATTTTGTAAGATTGTGAGGGGAGAAATTCCAGCAAAGATTGCCTTTGAAGGTGAAAGAGTAATGGGATTTTATGATATAAACCCACAGGCACCTGTTCATATCCTTCTTATTCCAAAGGAACATATCCCTACCCTTCTTGAGCTAAAGGATAAGGAATTAAGGGATGAAATCTTCTCAAGCATAATAGAGATAGGAGATAGAGAAGAATTAAAGAATGGCTTTAGGCTTGTAGTCAATGTTGGAAGAGATTCAGGGTGTGAGGTTTTCCACCTCCACTTTCATATACTCTCAGGAAGAAGATTGAACTGGCCCCCAGGATAAAAAGAGGTGACCAAAACAAAAAGAGGTGAATGGTCGTGGCAAAGATTGAAATTAGAGAAAATGAGTCTGTTGACAATGCTCTCAGAAGGTTCAAAAGAAAATGTTTAGAAGCTGGAATACCTATGGAGATGAAAAAAAGAGCCTATTATAACAAACCATCTGTGGCCAAAAAGAAAAAGAGCATTGAAGCCAAAAAGAAGAAAAGATGGGACTTATTTTAGAAGTTCAAAACTTCTAAACTTTAGAACTTCAGAAATGGGAAGAACGATTGCTTTGGCTAATCAGAAAGGTGGTTGCGGAAAGACAACAACCTGTGTTAATTTAGGGGCATCTTTAGCAGAAGAGGGATATTCTGTCTTAATAATTGACCTTGACCCTCAAGCAAATGCAACCATACATCTGGGGATTAACATCCATAAATTAAACGGTTCAATATATGATGTTTTAATTGGAGAGGAGACGGATATTACCTCTATAATCCTTAATACTCCGATTAAAAGATTAAAGATAGCACCTTCCCATATTAACCTTTCTGGGGCAGAGATAGAACTGGTCAATACGATTGGTAGGGAAAGGGTATTAAAAGAAGCGATTTTCCCAATAAAAGATGCTTATGACTATATCCTTATTGATTGCCCACCCTCTTTAGGGCTTCTTACCTTGAATGGTCTTACTACAGCAGACGAGGTTATTATTCCTTTACAAACAGAGTTTTTTGCACTTGAAGGTATGGATAAACTCCTTAAAACTATTCAAATTGTGAAAGAAAAATTAAACCATAATCTTAAAATTACAGCAATCACCCCTACCCTATTCAGCAAAAATACAAAATTGGCTCAGGAGGCTCTAAAAAAGATTACTCTTCATTTTAGAGATGAAGTAACATCAACCATAATAAGAAGGAATATTAGGTTAGCAGAAGCCCCTTCTCATGGCCTGCCAATAACAGTTTATGCACCATCTTCGCATGGTAGCCTTGATTATAAAAGACTCGCTCTTGAGGTAATAAAGAGATGAAGGGGACTGCTTTAGGAAAAGGTGTTGATGCCTTATTCGAGGTAACAAAGCCAGAACATCTTGATATTATTAAAGAAAAACAAGGTTCTAAACTTCCTAAGTTCAGAACTTTTGAGATTAAACTTTCTATCCTGCTTAAAGCAAATCAACTTGATTATCTCAATAAGTTTGAAAAGAAGATTATGATAAACCGGTCTTCGCAAAACAAAAAAGAGAGAATTACAAAAAACTCTATTATCAGGTGTGCCGTTGATTTACTGAGCAAGCTGGATATAGATACAAAAGAGATAGCAGATGAAAGAGAACTGTCTCTTAGGGTAAATAGGGCTGTATTAAATGATAGGAGTTGAAAGAATAGTAGTTGGGCAGTTGCAAACGAACTCATATCTTATTTTTAATGATAATGAGGCTATACTGATAGATCCAGGAGGAGAACCCGGTAAAATTCTTTCTGTTATTGCAAGATACGGCTTCAATCTTAAATTTATCGTTAATACGCATGGCCATATTGACCATATAGCAGGAAATGATAAGATAGCAGGAAAAACTGGAGCAAAAGTACTTATTCATTCAGAAGATGCGCCGATGCTTTCTGACCCAAAGTTAAATCTTTCTTTTGAAAAAGAAGGGGACATGAAAAAACCAGATAGAATGCTAATGGATGGTGATATAATTGAAACAGACAAGATCAAATTGAAGGTTATCTCTACCCCAGGACATACACGGGGTTCTATATCCTTGCTTCTTGAGGATAAAATATTTTGTGGAGATACAATATTTGCACAAGGTGTAGGAAGAACTGATTTTCCTGGAGGAGATAGTAAAATGCTCATCCAATCTATTAAAAAACTTTTGCAATTTCCTGAAAACATAAGACTTTATCCTGGCCACGGCCCTGAAACCACCATAGGAGAAGTAACAGGAGGACTAAAATGGTTCTTGAATTAAACCAATTTATTCAATATTTAAGCATAGAAAGAGGTTTGTCAAGGAATACAGTTGTTGCCTATAAAAGAGATATAGCCCAATTTGATTCTTTTTTAAGAAAAAAGAGAAGATCTTTTAATAAAATAGATACAATCTTGCTTCTCAATTATATGTCATATTTGAAACAAAGGCTTCTTTCTTCAAGTAGTATCTTAAGAAAAATGGCAAGCCTCAAGGCATTCTTCCGTTTTCTCATGCAAGAAGATATAATCCTGATTAACCCAATAAAGACTATTCAATCACCCAAAAAAGAGATGCGGTTGCCGTCTTTTCTTGTATATGAGGAAGTAGATAAGCTTCTTTCTATCCCAGACATTCAATCTGCACTTGGCATTAGAGATAAAGCTATATTAGAAACACTCTATGCTACAGGGATGCGAGTATCAGAGGCTGTTGGGCTAAACCTTTCTGATCTCCATTTTTCTGCAGGGTTCATTCGGATCTTTGGAAAGGGAGAAAAAGAAAGAGTAGTTCCTATAGGAAAAATTGCCTCTTGTTTTCTTGAAAAATATGTAAATGAAATAAGACCAAAGCTGGCAAATTATGAGACAAATAGCCTTTTTCTTAACTGGCGAGGAGGAACTCTCTCCCGTCAGTCTGTCTGGAAAATGATAAAAAGATACGCTGTATTGGTTGGCATAAGAAAAAAACTTTCTCCACACACCCTTCGCCACTCCTTTGCTACCCATCTTCTAAACAGGGATGTGGACCTAAGGGTTCTTCAGAAGATGTTGGGCCATTCAGACATAAGCACTACCCAAATCTATACACATTTAGACGATAAAAGGTTAAAAACCATGCACCTAAAGTTTCATCCAAGGGCATGAGAAATAGCAGTCAGCAGTCAGAAAAACTGAAAGCTGACAGCTGAATGCCGATAACTAATACAAAAAATGGCAAAGATTAAAGATTTGGACCTAAAGATAGAGACAAGGACAATTTGGGTTATGAGCTTTTTGCTTCTTGGGCTCGTATTCATTCCCTTCTATTACTACAACCTTATCTCTCAATGGACAGATTTTACTAAGATTGCTCCATATTATCTTGGTTCGTGGGTTGCCATAGCCGGAGTCTTTTCTATCTTTGCTTATATCTTTGGGATAAGGTTTGAGCCTTTCACCAAGGCACTAATTATCTCGTATCTTATTCTTCTTGTTTTTGTCCCGCCGCTATACTTCGATATTCATTTATATAGCTGTTTTGACATAAGCAAAGTAACGCCTGTCTATCTTATAACCATAGTCATTGCTGCTTGCTGGATAATAAGGATTGCGTATCAAGGCGAATGTAAGATTGCTCTGCCACCAAAGATTATCCTCTATCCCATCACAGCCTGGTTTATTGTAACTCTTCTTTCAACTGTCCTCTCTATCTGCCCATATATGAGCCTCGTGGGAACATACAAAAGGTATGAAGGACTCCTTGTTCTATGTTCTTATTTTGTTGCGTTTTATGCTATTTTAAATTTTGCTTCTAAAGAGAGGTTGGTCTATTGGTTGCTTGTTGCTATCTTAATCATTTCAGCAATCGCTTCTGTTTATGGTGTGATTCAAGTTCTTGGAAAAGATCCTCTAAAATGGGAGAGTTTTCAACAGTTTAGAATAATATCTACATTTGGAAACCCGGTCTTTGTCTCTGCTTATTTCTCTATGGCTATATTTATCTGTCTGGGTATGTTCGTAGCATTTTTCGAAAAAAAAGATGGTAAAAAAGAGAGAAGTTCTTATACAAAACCTCTTATTCTTGTTCTTTATGGTTTGACTGTTATTTTTGTTTATATCTCTTTTTCTTGTACAAATACCCGCGCAACCTTTGTTGGGCTTGGAATTTCAACCTTTATATTTATCATCATGCTTTATGGTCCAATCTTTGCCCTAATTTATTATGCTCTTCTTGCTCTTCCTTTCTTATTCCTTATATATTTGAGCTCTCGTTATCCTTTGGCACATAATAAAATAGCTCTATCTGTAGGTGGTCTTCTGCTTGGTTTAACCTTCTTCTCCCATATTATAATCGGTGCCATAAGAGAAAAGAAAGAGCCTATCTTCAAAACAATATCTATAGCCATTGGAACCATTCTTATTTTGGTAACAATAGGCTTTAGTATCAATCCACAAACCTCTTCTGTCAACAGGTTTATTGATATTTATAAGCCTGAGGTATCAGAAATCAACATTGAGGCAAAAGAGAGACCAACCAATGCGAGATCAAAAGAAGATACCCCTGTAAAAAAAGGTATTATTCAAAAAGCAAGGGATAAACTCGGAGGGTCTACAGGCTGGAGAATGTGGATGTGGACAACAGGATGTAAAATAATTCCAGACTACTCTATACCCTTAAAGGGGGTAAGACATCTAAATAATCAAGAGGGAAAAAGTGGGTTAGAAAAGATGCGAGATAAAATAGGCGATATATTGGGCATAGGGATTGGACCAGATACAATGGGGCTTGTCTTTGCTGAATATTTGGCTAAGGTATATACAAAAAAGATGGGAGGATTAATAGAGATGGAAGATAGGCTCCATAACGAGATATTTGACACCATAACCTCACGCGGGATTATTGGGCTTGCCATTTATTTTTGGTTGATTATAGCCTTCTCTATCTTCTGCTATAAGGGATACAGAAAAGCAGACAAAGAAAGGAGATTGCTGATATTGGGCATATACACAGGTTGGCTTGCCTATCTTATCCAGAACCAATTTAGCTTTGGAAATACACCTATTGCCGCCCTTTATTGGATGCTTATGGGAATAGCCGTAAAGGAAATAGGACAACTTACTACCCTTGAGATTCCAATAAAGAAAGATCAGGCATTCTCTTTTTCAATCTATGGCTTAACCATCTTTTTAGTAATATTCCTTAGTATGTGTGCCATCAAACCATACCTTGCTGACCTTTATTACAAAAATGGCACAATCTTTTCAAGCCGAGGCGAGTGGGACAAAACCTTTTCTGAATATAAAAAGGCTATATCTCTAAACAAAAGAGAAGTTAGATATTGGGAGGAGCTTAACCGAGCATACATAAACAATGCCATTTCAAACCCACAGAATAGAGAAAATTCTACTAAAGAGGCAATGGAGGGAGCTAAAACACTTCTTGCCCTTACAGCAAATAGAAGCAACACAGCCTATTTTACCCTCGGTATGGCACACTTTATGAACGGAGACCTTAATAAGGCTGAAGTTTATTACAAAAGAGCTATTCAGCTCAATCCATTCATTTCCGACATTCATACAAACCTTGGCATCGTCTATCTCTCCCAGGGAAAGCAGGATTTAGCAGCCGAAGAGTTTGCAGAGGCAGTAGAAATAATGCCTGTACCTGCATATTCAATGGCTTTAGATAGGCTTATTAATATTTGGATGGCTCAAAATGAAATGGACAAGGCAATAGAATTTCTAACCCGTCTGGCAACATTTGCTCAAGATAATGAGTCAAAAGTAAAGGCTTATAACCTATTAGCCTGGATATACTATCACAAAAAGAATGACTATGCCTCAGGCATAAGAGCAAGCCAGGAGGTCATAAAACTTGACCCAAGAGAGATAAATGCCCACAAAAACCTTGGCCTTTGTTACTATAGAATGGGTTCGTTTTCCGAGGCAAGGAATAGCTTTCAGCATGTTTTGGAGCTTGATCCAACAGATGCTCAGGCACAACAAATGTTCTCTGTGCTTTCCAAATGAAATATAGCCCCTGTGAGATCATTTTATCTGTTCTTCTCTTGATCCTGCCATTCTGGTATGACCTAAGTATCAATAGTAAGACTGATCTATCAAAGCTTCTTTTTATGAATCTTCTGGTCCTGGCTATTCTCATTCTCTGGACAAAAAAGGCAATCTCTTCTAAAACAAACCTCTCTATAGGAAGGGTTGGTCTCATCCTTCTTTTTTTCTTTATCTCAGGAGTTATCTCCACGCTTCTTTCTATACATCGTCCTATAAGCCTTTATGGAACATACATGAGATACCAGGGGCTCATTACCAACATTACCTATCTTATCCTCTATCTTTCTATAGTAAATCTTGTCGCCAACACATCTTTGATAATAAATGCGATTATCCTTGCAGGTTGTGGCTCAAGTATCTATGGAATTTGCCAGGCTTTTGGCAAGGACCCTATAGGCTGGTATGACTTTGGAGATAGGGTCTCTGCTATCTTTGGTAACCCAGTATTTTTAGCCGCATATCTGGCTATGACCTCTCCGCTTGCCCTTTCTATGGCCATCAAAGAAAAGAGCAAGACAAAAAGATGGCTTTACATCTCAAGTTCTATTCTCATATTCTGCGGTCTATTATTCACCAGAACAAGAGCCGGAATCCTGGCTTTCTTTTTTGCCATAGGTCTTATTTGTCTCTTTTCACAGAAGAAGATATTAAAAAATATAGCCCCTACCCTTTCAGCTTTTCTTCTTATATTTATTGCTTCTAATTTTTATGGAAAGACTGCTATTATGGGAAGGTTTGGGGAGTTTTTCCCTCAAGAAAAGAAAGAAGCAAAATTAGAAGAGACCTTTGCTTTGCAACCTTTAGGAGGTTCAGCTGGTCAAAGGGTTATGATGTGGAAAGGAGCAGCAAAAATGATAAGAGATTATCCATTATTTGGAATAGGCCCAGAGACACTTCATTTTATCTGGCCAAGATATGCACCGCTTGAATATATGGTCAGAGGTCAAGCTACGGGTGTTGACAGGGTGCATAATGAGATTCTTGATGTGGTCATAACAAAGGGATTGGTTGGGCTTATAATCTATATTACTCTAATTCTCTATCTGTTTATTATCATTTGGAAGGCAAAAGAAAAAGAAAGACTGCTTCTCCTTGGTCCATTATCTGCGGCTTTTGCCTATCTCATCCAGAACCAATTTAGCTTTGCTGAGATTGTAATTACATCCTTATTCTTCTCTCTCCTGGGTATAATGGATCTGTCTTCTACAAAGAGATCTTTCTCCATTCCCCTTAATAAGCCTTATAAAAAATTAATCTTTGCCAGCACCACTATCTTTTTGGGAACCCTTCTTTTAATTCAGGCCATCCCCTTCTATCTTGCTGATAAAGCATATTATGCGGCTGAAGGAAAAAGGGGTGATGTCGCGATAACTTCTTATAAAAAGGCATTGGCATTCAACCCTTATGAAAGGACATACTACGGAGGGTTAGCTGGTTTATATATTGATCTGGCATCTTCTAACCCTGCTTACTATAAAGATGCAATTGAAGTTTTGAAACAAGCAAACAAGAATATCCCTGATGAGTCCAACTTTTACAATATCCTTGGTGTTGCTTACCAAAGAGAGGAGGCGATATTTGGAGTAGATAGAAAGAAAGAGGTTGTTTCTGCATATAAAAATGCAATTAAGCTCAGTCCATATTTTATTGATACCTGGATAAATCTTGGAAATTATAGCCTTGGAAAGGGGTTATATGATGAGGCTATAAATTCATTCAAAAAGGCATTGGAGATTCAGCCCTGGAGAGAGGACTGCATTGAAAACCTAAAAAGGATCTTTCTGACTTTGGGAGATAGAAATAAAGGTATCTCGTGCTTTTCTGATTTAGCCAAGATAAACCCCAAGTCTCCTCAAATCCACAGAATGCTTGCTCAACTCTATTATGAAAAGGCTGATATAGAAAAATTTATCAAGGAGTGTAAAAAAGTGATTGATTTAGACCCAAAGGATACCATGATGAGAAAAAACCTGGCTATGGTATATTATCAAAGGAAGGAGTATGAGAAGGCTATTTTGGAACTGAATTCTTTGCTTGAGATTTCACCAGAAAACCAAGAGGCTAAATACCTATTATCTCTTATTATAACTACGAAAAGTGAAGCACAATGAAGGAAAAAGGAGCACCAGAGCAGAAAGTAAAGAATTTGTAACTATTTACCCATCTAAAAGCAAAGCAACAACCAGGTAAAAAAGAATTTCA
>JASEHO010000026.1:14574-15112 GCA_030018505.1 bacterium | reverse complement strand
ATTTGATGAAGGCATCTTCTAATTTACTAAGGGCATATTTAGGCTCCTCTTTCATAAATTACCTCTCCTGTTTTTAGAATTATTTTCCTGAATTCTTCATCAACCGATAATATATAAACGATATCGACCTTATATAAGCCGCTTATCTTCTCTATCTCTTCGCTGATTTTCCTCTGTACAGAGATCTTTGGCCTTTTGCAATCGACAGCAAAATCAAAATCAGCATTCTTGTCATTATTCCCTTTTGCCCTTGAACCGAAAAGAATGATCCTTGAGGGGTTTAAGCCTTCCTTTAAGACATCTATGGTTTCTTTTAATACCTCATTCTCACGATTGTTCATCTTATTCTCCGCCAGTTCCCTTTATCTATGAAAAATTTACTCTTTTTCTACTCTTTTTTATTTATCTTATTAATTTAATACCCCTTCTCCTTTAGCACCTCAAGATTGTGTCGTGCATTTATTCCTGCTCCGTATGGGTCAAGATCAACTGTCTTTTTCCAATCCCTGCGTGCATTTTGATATTCGCCTTTGTAATA
>JASEHO010000026.1:1704-14474 GCA_030018505.1 bacterium | reverse complement strand
ATAGACAACCCCGCGGTTAAGATAGGCATCGGCATATTTTGGGTTAAGCTCGATTACCTGAGTAAAGTCTTTGATTGCCAGATCGTAGTCGCCTTTGTAATAATAGACAACCCCGCGGTTAAGATAGGCATCGGCATATTTTGGGTTAAGCTCGATTGCCTGAGTAAAGTCTTTGATTGCCAGATCGTCGTCGCCTTTGTCATCATAGGCAAGCCCGCGGCTATTGTAGGCAGCGGCATTTTTTAGGTCAAGCTTAATTGCCTGAGTAAAGTCTTTAATTGCCAGATCGTAGTCGCCTATGTCATCATAGACAACCCCACGGTTATAGTAGGCATCGGCATCTTCTGGGTCAAGCTCGAATATCAGATCGTAGTCGCCTTTCTGAACATAGGCATCCCCACGGAGCAATCTGGCATATTTATTTTCTGGATTATCCCTGACTAACTCTTTAGCCCATGCAAGAATTACCTCCTTTGAGGCATCATCTTCGATAAAACGCAACTCTGTTTCTTGCTCCTGATAGCGAGCTTTATAAAAATAAGCAGCAGCTAAGACAAAGTGCCCAACAGGGTTTTCTTTCTCTGCCTGTACCCATTTTCTGCCATACTTAATCACCTTATCCCAGTCACCTTTTAAAACCGCTTGTTGTGTGAGAGCAGCATAGTTTGCCTTAGTCTTACTGCCAGCATAGACTGTCATATAACTACTCAGCATAATCCCAATCACCAAAAACAATAATACTCTTTTAACCATTTCTAAACCTCCTTTTGTCTATTTTTCCTTTGAAACATCTATTCTCTCCAACGCAAATCTTGCAATCTTCTCTGCTGATTTCTGGGACTTCTTTGCCTCTTCTCTTGAAATCTCTGCTGGCCAGTGAACAGGATAACGGGTATCTATATAAAAGTCAGTGAGAAACTCACACTCTTCTTCTAATTCTGCAAAAGATTCATCGTTGGCTCGACATATTCTAAGCAACTCTGGCAAATCGTGTATCTTTCTGAATTCAAGCTCATAGGCCACAATATAGGTCTTAAGGTATTTCTCGGCTCCTTGCTGAAAGTGAAAACATATTTGGGCATAGAAGGCATTCTCTTCATCTGCTATACCTAAATAAATCAGGTTTGCAAAAGACTAAAAGGGATTAGAGAGTAGGGAATAGGGATTAGGTTTTATTTATTACTACTCTCTACTCCCTAATCCCTACTCCCTTTCTTAAAGTCTGGAGTCTCAAGTCTAATCTCTTAAAGTCTTGTCTAAATTTTGGTAAACCTGTTGCTTTTGGGTATATATATAGATGAACTGATTTCACCAACCTCATAACCGAGACTTCCATACCTGTCTGCGTGCTCGCACAGGCAGGCTGGCTTCCTAACCATAACCTTTTATCCGAGAGACTTCCTTTTAGGACACCTGAACGGTTACGATTATCCTTCCCAATGCATTCCAATATATTCATGAACCGCCTCTACATCTAAAGGTCTTGTCGTATTCCCAACTCTTATATAGAACTCTTTGTCTGTTTTATCATGTAGAAAAACCGGTTTTTGTATTATCTCCTGTAAAATCTTTGCCGCGTATACTTACAAAAACACCATCTCTATAATCCTCTGGGCATGGACTGTTTCAAAATTGGCAAGCTTAATTAAGTTCTTCCCTTTCATAGGCTTTCCACGCTTATAAAAATGCACCAACAATTCATTGATATTGTTGAGATCACCATCTCATTCTCTTTTTCCTTAATAGACTGCCAGACATCAAGAGCCATTTTGTTCTTATTGGCCAGGGCAATTAAAAATCCCGTATCTGCTCCTAAAAGCACCTATCTTTCCTCCCTTCTTCTATATCTTTCCACTCCACACCTTTTAATCCTTCACCAAGAAGCTCTACAAACTTATCATAGACATCTTGCCTCTTTTTAGTTATCCTCAATCCATCTTTTTCCTCAAGGATTTTTATTTGTTGTTTAGGTATTAACCTATACCGTTTCATAAAATCCTTAGGAATAACAATTGATCTATCTTCTCTTATTCTAACCGTGGTACTACTCATCTTTATTCCTCCTACCTTCTAAAGTTTCCTTTTTTTAGAATAAATAAATTGGGTGTGGCTACTTTTATCCCGACGGCTAAAAACATCTCTTACACCATAGTAAGAAAAGGAGATAAGGAGATTATGGGGATATTGGAGATATATTTTATCTCCCTATCTTTCTTATCCCCATATCCCCTTTATTTACACACCATCTTCCTTTTCACCTTTTTTACACTTTACCTTCACCCATTTATAAAAAGCGATCTTTCGCTTTAATCCTTTTTTACATAAGTTCAGTGATTACAGTAGGTTGCCTGTCATTTAGAATAGCCACACCCTAATCAAATTCGTAATCTTATTAACCTCCAACGACTCTACATTGCTAATCTTCATTACCCCTTTATCCTTGCATGGGCAGCGGCTAATCTTGCCACAGGAACACGGTAAGGAGAGCAGGAGACATAGTTTAAGTCTGCTCCATCGCAGAAGATGACTGAGGATGGTTCGCCTCCGTGTTCACCACATATTCCCACCTTTAAGTCAGGTTTTGTAATCCTTCCTTGCTTAACAGCCATCTTTATCAATTCACCAACGCCTTCCTGGTCAAGGACTTCAAAGGGGTTCTCTTTTAATATCTTATCCTCCACATATTTATGTAGGAACTTGCCCTCAGCATCGTCCCTACTGAAGCCAAAGGTTGTCTGGGTTAAGTCATTCGTGCCAAAGGAGAAGAACTCAGCGTATTCAGCAATCTTTCCGGCTGTAAGTGCCGCCCTTGGCACCTCAATCATTGTGCCAACCTTATAGGCAACCTTGACACATTCTTTTTCAAAGACCTCTGAGGCTTTCTCATCTACAATCTTCTTCTGGTTAATGAACTCCTTGACATCAGAAACTAAGGGTATCATCACCTCAGGAATGGGATTTAAGCCCTCTTTCTTCAAGATGCAAGATGCCTCAAAGACTGCTTGTGCCTGCATCTCGGATATTTCCGGGTAGATTATGCCCAGCCTGCAACCCCTATGCCCAAGCATTGGATTCACCTCCCGTAGTGAAGCAACCTTATTTATAAGCTCATCAAGCTCCTTCTGCCTTTTTGGGTTTTTGTCTTGCAGTTTAAGGGTCGCCAATTCTATATTCAACTCCTCGTGGCTGGGAAGGAACTCATGGAGTGGTGGGTCAAGAAACCTTATAGTCACAGGAAGACCATCCATAGCCCTGAGCATGCCGATAAAATCCTCCCTTTGCATAGGCAGGAGCTTATTTAGAGCCTTCTTTCTCTCAGGAAGGTCATCGGCCATAATCATCTCCTTCATTATTGGCAGTCTATCCTTACCAAAGAACATATGCTCTGTTCGGCACAAGCCTATTCCCTCTGCCCCAAACTCCCTTGCCTTCTTAGCAGATTCTGGGTCATCGGCATTTGCCCTCACCCCAAGCCTTCTCTTTGTATCTGCCCACTTTAAGATAAGAGCAAACTCATCTGTAATCTTAGGTTCAACAACAGCCACCTTCCCAAGATAGACATTTCCAGAACCACCATCTATGGTAACCACATCCCCTTCCTGTATCTTCTTTCCGGAGGCTATAAACTCCTTCTTCTTCTCAGAGACCTCAATAGCCTCACAGCCTGCAACACAAGGCTTTCCCATACCCCTGGCAACAACTGCGGCATGTGAGGTCATTCCACCCCTTGATGTAAGAATCCCCTCAGCTACAGCCATTCCATGAATATCGTCAGGTGAGGTTTCCCTCCTTATCAAAAGGCTCTTTCTTCCTTCTTTACTTGCTGTAACAGCATCATCTGCACAGAAGACAACCTCTCCACAGCCAACACCAGGGGATGCAGCAAGGCCTTGGGCTATAGCCTTGACCTTTGCCTTTGGGTCTATCTGCGGATGGAGGAGCCTATCTATCTGGTTAGGCTCTATTCTCTTGAGTGCCTCCTCCTTAGTTATCAGCTTCTCCTTCACCATATCTACGGCAATCTTTACTGCAGCCTGAGCTGTTCTTTTTCCTCTTCTTGTCTGGAGAATATAGAGTATGCTATTTTCAATGGTAAATTCTATATCCTGGACATCCAGATAATGCTTCTCTAAAATCTGGGTAATCTCGGAAAACTGGGCATAAGATTTGGGCATCTCCTCTGCTAACTTAGCTATCGGAGAGGGTGTTCGTATTCCAGCGACTACATCCTCGCCCTGGGCATCAATCAGATATTCGCCATAGAGCTTGTTCTCTCCAGTTGATGGATTTCTGGTAAAGGCAACGCCTGTGCCTGAATTCTTGCCCATATTGCCAAAGACCATAGCCTGAACATTAACGGCTGTCCCAAGGTCATCTGGTATCTTGTTCAGCCTTCTGTACTCAATAGCCCTTTTATTGCCCCAAGATTTGAAGACAGCATCTATGGACATTTCAAGCTGTTTCTTTGGGTCATCTGGAAAACTCTCCTCCTTTTCTTTTCTGACTATCTCCTTAAACTTACGGACAATATCTTTCAGGTCATCTACTGAAAGCTCATTATCATATTTTAATCCCAGTCTCTTCTTCTTTTCGCTTAGGATTTCCTCAAACTTCTCGCTATCTATCTCTAAAACAACATCTGAAAACATCTGGATAAACCGACGATAGGCATCATAAGCCATCCGTTCGTTTCCTGTCTGTTTTATCAAGCCCAATAGGGTTTTGTCGTTTAGCCCAAGGTTTAGAACCGTGTCCATCATTCCTGGCATAGATATAGCAGCACCTGACCTGACAGAAACAAGGAGCGGGTTTTCCCTATCTGAAAATCCCTTTCCCATTGCCCTTTCTAATTTAGAAACAGCCTTTTCTCTCTCTTCTTCCAAGCTCTTTGGATACCTTCCCTTCTCCCAATAATAGGTACAAACCTCTGTTGATATGGTAAACCCTGACGGAACATTGATACCAATATTGGTCATTTCAGCCAGATCTGCACCCTTTCCTCCTAAGAGCGGACGCATCCCACTACTACCCTCTGCCTTTCCCTCACCAAAAGAATAGACATACTTTGTCATTTTTCTACCTCCTTTTTACTACATAAAAAGAATAGAGCAGCAGGGTTTTCCTGCCAGGCTCTAACATCAATCCACCTTGCAAAAAATGGGCCAATTATTCTTCTAATCTCAGGAAACAGATAAAACCTTCCAATAATAAGCCTCAGTCCAAGTCGCCAGGCCTCCAAAAGAAATAGGATAGACCATAAACCCATAGCCTTCCTTCCAAAAAAAGGCTCTACTTTGACTACTATAAAACCACCTTCTTCTACCTTCTTTGTCCATTCTAACTCTGTCAGGTTGTGATATTCTCCATATATCCTTTTTCTGAATAATGATACTAAATGAGAAAAACCCTTAAACCCTATTTTTTCAAACCACCAACTATATAAAAATCCCTTTCCTATATCTGCGTTCGGCACTGTAAAAGCAAATAACCCTTTGGGTTTTAATACCCTTGCTATCTCAGCAAAAGCAAGGTCTATCTCCTTTATGTGCTCAAGCGTACAATTTGAGACGCAGGAAAAAAAGCTATTGCTCATAAAAGGAAGAGCTGTTGCACCTGCTTTACAAATCCCTTTATAAACCCCTCTTTTCTTTGCCCTTTTTAAGTCATTTTCCCATAAATCTATGCCAATCATGGGCGTATCCTTAAAAAATATTTCAGCAAACAATCCATCTCCACAACCAATATCAAGAGTTAAAGGAGGTAGGTTTTGGGTCTTGTAAAACCCTCCCTCTATTTGCCGCCACATAGCGTGATGAAGAGGCGTATGTTTCAGATACTCCTGTAATTCAGACATTGTAACTATTTACCGAAAGCAAAGCAAAAACTAAGCAAAAAGGGAATTCATTGCAAATTGCAAATTTAGCATTTGAAATGATTTATCTCCAAAGGGGATAAAATTCATTGCAAATTGCAAATTTAGCATTTATCATTCTTTCTCTATCCTTCCAATAACCAGAAGCTCTTTTGCCTTTTCCTGCTCTTTTTCTGGGATAATCAAAGCCATGCCAATGCCCATATTAAATGTCCTGAACATCTCCTGCTCTGATATCTTGCCTTTTGTTTGAATCTCTAAAAATATCTCTGGAATCTCCCAGCTTTTTTTATCAATGGTAGCCTTCAGCCCCTTTGGAAGAAGCCTTCCTATGTTCTCAAAGAGACCACCACCAGTAATATGAGCAATCCCTTTTATAGTAAGCCTTTGTTTTAAGTCAATTACATCCCTTACATATATTTTTGTTGGCACAAGAAACTCTATTCTCGGCTCAGGAAAGACCTTTCTAAGTAGAGAAAATCCGTTTGAATGTAAGCCTGATGATGGAAGACCAATGATAATATCTTGATTAGAGATTTTAGCCCCAGTAATTATTTCATCTTTTTCTACAACACCAACAGCAAATCCTGCCAGATCAAACTCTTCTTCTTTATATACCCCTGGCATCTCTGCTGTTTCTCCGCCAAGGAGGCTGCAGCCTGCTTCTTCACAAGCCCAAATAATCCCATCTATTATCTGCGAGGCAATATCCAGATTTAATCTACCAAATGCCAGATAATCAAGGAAGAATAAGGGTTTTGCCCCAGTAGCCACAAGGTCATTAACAGACATAGCTACCAGGTCTATGCCAATCCCAGAATAGCTATTTAAGGCTTGAGCCAGCTTTACCTTTGTCCCTACTCCATCACAGGAAGAGACAAGAATAGGCTCTCTGTATCCCTTAGGGATTTCGTAAAAACCACCAAAGTGCCCAATCTCTCCGAGGCCGCCCCTCTTAGGCAGGAATTTCACCTTCTCCTTAATGATGGAAACCAACTGATTCCCCTTATCAATATCAACCCCGGCTCTAGCGTATGTAATGCCCATTTTTTTCTTTGATTTTTCGTCTTTCACCCTCTACAACAAAAATTTTAGAGAATTCGTTTTCATTATTGGCATAAAACTTTAGGACTTCTTCTGTCGTGAATGATTTTTTCTATTAATCTCATATCATAATTCGCAGCAATTTCTCTCTTGGTTTTTGGGATTCACTATTCATCATTTCATGTTACCAACAAGATGCCTTTTATATACAATTAAGTCTATATTCTATTCCATAAAAAGCAATTTTGTCATTCATACATATAGCGGAAATGGTACTGTTTCTACGAAGTTTTACTGGCTGATACAGCATGAAACTTCTCCATAATTATGTCTAAGTCATCAAGGAATCGTTTTTTGGAAACATTTCTTCTCTGAAACTGTGAATAAACAGTTAATCGTTCGTCAACACCACCCAAAGTTGTTTTGATAAGATTGTAGATTGTGTTTACATTTTTGTGGAGGCTTTTTACTATTGTTGAACAAATTAAGACTGTTGATTGACCTAA
Source organism: bacterium (assembly GCA_030018505.1). Classification (GTDB taxonomy): domain Bacteria; phylum UBA9089; class UBA9088; order UBA9088; family JAGUXG01; genus JAGUXG01. The sequence goes on along the minus strand of JASEHO010000026.1, from coordinate 7,052 downwards.
AACTTTTGTTCTCGGTTCAAGTCTTGTTGAATACTCAAATTCAGCTTCTTTCTTTACTTTGTTCAAAAGGTATTTTTCTGCTTCCTTATATTCCCCTAACTTGTAACAAGATTCTCCATAACCAAACCAAATCCATTTGTCTTTAGCTGGTGCTTCCCAAAAAGTTGATTTCGCTTTTTCGTAATACTTAGTAGACAAGTTATTGTTTTCAACCGATAATTCGTTTCCTAACTGATAATAAATATTACCTAATGTCCCCGCTATATTGCTTTTAAATTTTTGGATCTCCTCACTATCGGTTTCATTTTTAATGCTTCGATATAGTGATTCTATTTCCGGTAGAAGTTTTTCTGGAGTAAATTTAGGAAAGTCAAAGAACTTTGATTCAATTTTTATTCTTTCAAGTTCAAATTTCATTGCTCCTGTTGCAATACTCGAAGCAAGTTCAAAGTTTGAACTTGCGTTCTCAAATTCGCTCAAGTTATTTTGTTCATATCCAATCCAATATAAAGCCATAATCTGCAAATGTTTTGGAGAATCTTTGTGGTCTTTTGCTTGTTTCCAATATTTTATTGCCGGTTTGAAATGCTGGTTCAGATGAAATTCCATTCCTCTAATGAAACAGCAGTAGGGATGCAGAATCGCTTCCTTTTCTAAGATATTCTGATTATTTTGAAGTCCTCTAATTTCTGAAGCAAGTGTAAGTAAGTTAGATCTGAAACTTAAATCTTCAACCAATATTTTAAAGTTCTTATATGCTTTTGATTCTTCAATTAAGTCAATGGACTCTTGTTCCAATGCACCATGTTGCTTGTTTAGTTTTTCCTCAAGTGACTTAGAAGCTCGTTCGCTTGCATCTTTTGCTAACTCTAATGTTTGGTTAACTAAGTTTAGCGTTTCTGTTGATTGAGAGAAGATGCTTCTATCTCTTTCGGAAGATTCTCGCTCTTTTTCTAGAGCCAAAGAATGAATCTCATCTGACCTCTTTCTATCCTTATTCCAACTTATCAATGAAGTAATTGTTCCAATTATTAAAACGATTGAAATTAGACCCCCAAAAATACCGAAGAATATAGTTAATATGTCAAGTGATTTCGTCAAGACTGCGTTCTGCGTCTTTAAGTCTTGAATGACTTCAGTTAATTTCTCGATTTTTTCTTTTTCCACTTCAACATCCTTTCGCAATTCTTCAATCCTTGGGTTGTCTTTCCCCTTTGTAATATCTCTTTGCCCATAAGCATTAACTCCGAATAGAGTAAAAAATATCAGGATTAAAGAAGTTAAAATTTGTATTATTTGTTTCATATTTGGCTTAAGGTTGCATGCTAAAAAAGGATCAAATGTTTGGAAATAATCTTTTAGCCTGCGTATAGAATCTGGAATAATCTTCATAACATCTAAACAATCGCCTTGAATAATCTCCCCTTGCCCGATTTTATGAACTCTAATATTCTCTTGTGTCCATTTGAATCGCCTCCCTAATTCCAATGCTGAAATAATTTGTAATGCTTTGCTGGTTCCAATTCCAGGGAATTTGCTTAACTCCTCTATAGTAATAGAATTGTTCAGGTTTATCCGAATATATTCAACAAGCTCTTTGCTTAAATCAAAGACATTTTTTCCTTTAGAGCCATGTCCCAAAATAATAGCAATTAAATCCTCGGTATTAATCTGTGATGGATTTTTAAGCTCAAGCAGTTTCTCTCTTGGCTTTTTTGCTTCGCTATTCATTTTACCTTACCTATATTACCAATAACATATTTATCCTATGCACCAGGCAATCTGCCTCCTCACAACCCTTAATAATTCCATCTATTATCTGCGAGGCAATATCCAGATTTAATCTACCAAATGCCAGATAATCAAGGAAGAATAAGGGTTTTGCCCCAGTAGCCACAAGGTCATTGACAGACATAGCTACCAGGTCTATGCCAATCCCAGAATAGCTATTTAAGGCTTGGGCCAGCTTTACCTTTGTCCCTACTCCATCACAGGAAGAGACAAGAATAGGCTCTCTGTATCCCTTAGGGATTTCGTAAAAACCACCAAAGTGCCCAATCTCTCCGAGGCCGCCCCTCTTAGGCAGGAACTTCACCTTCTCCTTAATGATGGAAACCAACTGATTCCCCTTATCAATATCAACCCCGGCTCTAGCGTATGTAATGCCCATCCTTTAATTATACCACCTTTGCAAAATTCTGGTCAAATTAAACTTTGTAACGAATATTTTTAGATTGCATCCAACTGATGATATGCTATACTATTTTAGGGCTGGTCTATGAGGGTTAAGAGTGAAAGAAAGAAGGTTAAGAGAATTGCTTCAAAAAGAGTCTAAAAGATTTCTATTAAGGCAAGAGATAATGGAAAATTTTGAGTTGATCAGGCTATTAGGAGAAGGTGGGTTTGGAAAGACATTTTTGGCACGGGTTTTAGATGATAAATTAAAATCCGAGACAGGGGAGTTTATCGCCTTAAAGATCCCTCTTAATAGAGAGAGAGAGGAGGGTTTGATAAAGGAGCTTATTACCAATGCCCTATTCAATCTAAAGTTAAGAGGAATGAAACATCCGAATGTTGTCTCCTATCTTGGATTTGCAAAGTTCAAGGAGCATTATGGGATGATGATGGAGTATGTAGAAGGGAAAAGCCTGCGTCAGGAGATGGCTGAAAAAAAGGTGCTTTCTGTAGAATTTGCCTTAGCCATAGCTGAAGGAATACTCTCTGGTTTAACTTATGCCCATAAAGCAGGGCTCATCCATCGGGATATAAACCCATCAAATATCCTTATCGCCAGTAATGGTGTGGCAAAGCTAACTGACTTTGGAATCTCCAATATCCTGGGAGACACAGAAAGTAGATATGGCCGTATGGGCACAGGCACATTTGCTTATATGCCGAAGGAGTGTGTAAAAAAGGGTTATAAAGAGGGCTTTTATTCAGACACCTACTCCTTTGGGGCAACTTTATATGAAATGGTTACTGGAAAGCTTCCATTTGTCGGAATGAGTGGGATAGAGATAAAGAAGATGATTTTAGAGCAGAGACCAGCGCCTCCAATCTTCTTAAACCAAGAGGTAGGAGAGGGACTGAGTGCCATCATTCTTGTCTCTCTATCCAAAGAGCCAGAGCAAAGGTTTCAGACAGCAGAGGAGTTTTTAGAGATTATCAAGGAATATAGAAGAAACGGAAAGGATGTAGATAGATATATAAAGAAGGTAGAGGAGAAGAAGGAGCCACCAAAGAAGAGGATGTTTGTGCCAACAGGAGGCTGGGGGGAAGAAGAATAAGAGTAACTATTTACCGAGAGCAAAACAACAACTAAGTAAAAAGGAAATTCATTGCAAAATTATCAATGAGCAATTATCAATTAACATTTGAAGAAGAGGAATAATTTTAAGATTAATTACTAATTTTACATTGAACTTTACCCGCTACTTCAGATAGGTAAAGTGTTACGAAGAATAAAATATGATTGACATAAAGCTCATAAGAGAAAATCCTGATCTGGTGAGGAATGGTTTAAGGTTGCGTGGGGCAGCAGAGGATAGCCTTAAAGATCTTTTTGTTTTAGAAAGAAAGAGGAGAAGCCTTATTCAGCAAGTAGATGAGTTAAGGTCCAAAAGGAATATTCTGCAAGAGGAGATAAACAAGGCTGAGGCCTGTAAAAAATCTGCAATTATAGACCAGACAAAAGAAATATCAGCCAGGATAAAGGAGATTGATGCAGAGCTTTCTGAAAAAGAAGAGGGGTTTTCTAATATTATTTTACAACTTCCTAATATCCCTCATAGCACCGTTCCATCTGGAAAAGATAGCCAGAGCAATCAAGAGATAAAAAGATGGGGCAAAAGGCCTGAATTTAGCTTCAAGCCAAAGCCGCATTGGGAGCTTGGAGAAGCCCTGAAAATTTTAGACCCAAAGAGGGCAACAAAGATAACTGGTAGCAGGTTTAGCCTCTTTATGGGCATTGGGGCAAGATTAGAAAGGGGTCTTATAAATTTTATGCTTGATTTGCACACAAAGGAGCATGGTTATAAAGAGGTCTCTCCTCCTTTTCTGGTCAACTCTGAGACAATGACTGGCACAGGACAATTGCCTAAGTTTGCTGATGACCTATTTAGGTGTGCTGAAACAGACTACTGGCTTATTCCAACAGCAGAGGTTCCCCTGACAAATATTCATAGGGATGAGATACTACAAGTAGATGACCTGCCTTTGCTTTACACAGCCTATACGCCTTGCTTCAGGAAGGAGGCAGGCACTTATGGAAAGGAGTCCAGGGGGCTTATCAGACAGCATCAGTTTGATAAGGTTGAATTGGTAAGGCTTACAAGGCCAGAAGATTCATATTCTCATCTTGAAAGACTGCTTTTGGATGCAGAGGAGGTCCTGAAGAGGTTGAATTTAGCTTATCGGGTTATGGCTCTATGCACAGGCGACCTTGGATTTTCTGCCTCAAAGACCTATGATTTAGAGGTCTGGATGCCAGGTTTAGATGCCTTTGTGGAGATATCCTCCTGCTCAAACTTTGAGGATTTTCAAGCAAGAAGGTGCGGTATGAAGTATAGACCAGAAAGCTCTGCAAAGCCCGAGTATCTTCATACCTTAAATGGCTCAGGCTTAGCTATCGGAAGGACTGTGGCTGCTATTTTAGAAAACTTTCAAGAAGAGGATGGCACAATAAAAATTCCCGAAGCCCTTTATCCTTATATGGGAGAGAGAGTGATATATACCGAGAATAAATTAAGTTTGCAATAAAAATAAATAAGGCTCTTCACGGAATTTAGTGCAAACAATTAATCTCTTGAAAGTGTTGCATCTCGTAGGGTATTATAACCCTCTAAATCCATCTCAAGAAAGGAGGGTTACCCAGAGATGCAACAAGAAGATTATATTACAAAGCTATTAGGATTTCAAGGATTTTCTGTAATGGATGGTAACCCCTCAGTTATCAGCTAGTAAATTTTTCGTATGTGTTTAGATGGGTAAAAGGAGACAGTCTATATAACTTAAAATGAAATCAGTCGATTACAAGCGTAACACAAGCAGTATGGAGTGCGGTGGACAAGCCATCCGCTTTAGGGTTTGGCGGTAAAACTAAAACTAAAAGCGAAAGCAAGCTTTCGCACTCCAAAGCACCAATAGATAGCTAAACACATACACCATATGGATATTACCCATCCTAACCAAGTATGGAGTGCTGATATTACTTACATCCGTCTAAGACAAGGATTTTTGTACCTTGTGGCTATTGTTGATTGGTTTAGCCGTTATGTTCTGTCCTGGCGTCTAAGCAACTCTTCAGGAGGTCTATTTTTGCGTAGAGGCATTGGAAGAGGCATTGGAAA
>JASEHO010000026.1:0-1695 GCA_030018505.1 bacterium | reverse complement strand
ACAAGAAGATTATATTACAAAGCTATTAGGATTTCAAGGATTTTCTGTAATGGATGTGAAGGTAAGGAAGAATAAAGGGATTGAAGAAGCTGTGCTTGACCTACAAAAGGATTGAGAACAAATATATCTGCAGTTCCTGTGGTAGAGAGGTTTCAAAAAAACATAGCTCTTATATACAAGAGATAAGACATTTGCATTGGTGGAAGCATTTAACAACCTTATGGTTTGAGAAAGTAAAAGTAAGATGTCCTCGGTGTGGAGTAAAGACAGAACAATTAGAATTTTTAAAGAAGGGTCAAAAGAAGATAAATCGAAGATATTCGAGCCATTCTTTGGTAGAAGAGGAAGTGCTGGGATGGGGCTTTCTATCGTGAAGCATATCGTTGATGCCCATCAAGGAAAGATAGAAGAGAATGGAGAACCTGACGAAGGGGCAAGATTTATAATTTGTCTGCCAATGAAACAGAGAAGGGCAGCGTAATAATATCGCAATGAAAAAGAGACTGAAGCTATATCTGGAAACCACCATTCCAAACTACATATTTGCTGATGATACACCTGAGAAACAGAAGATAACCTTAAGATTTTGGGACGAAGTCAGGGCTGGTCAATATGAAGTTTTTGTCTCCGAGGTAGTCCTGGGAGAGATTAAGAAGACAAAGGATTTATCCAAAAGAGAGAAGCTGTTAAAAATCATAGAAGGTATCCCATTTTTGGATTTGACTGAGGAATGTCGAAATCTTGCCGAGATCTTTATTGAGAAAGGCGTGATTCCATCCGACTATGAACCTGACGCCCTTCATATTGCTATTGGAATAATTCACCAGATGGACGCTATTGTTAGTTGGAATCTTGAGCATATTGTTAATATTGAGACGAAGTTGGCTGTAAGAAAAATTGCCAAAGACTATAATTATAAAGATGTAGAGATCGGCACTCCTGAGGAGGTGATAACCCATGATTAAATATAATGGAGTATCTAAGGTCTTAAGGGATATACACAGGGTTCGTAAAGATATCTCAAGAGAGACCAAAGGAATGACTGCCATAGAAGAGATAAGATACTGGCGAAGGATAGCAGAAGAAGGTTTAAAAGAGACAGGATATGAGTACATAATCATAGAAGGCAAGAAAGTATTAAAAAAGCGTAACACTTTAGCTCTCTTGAAGTAAAGATTAACCAGAGGGCACAGAAGATCACTAGCAAATTTAGCATTTATCATTTCAAATTGAAGATAGCATTTTAGTCGCTATATTTCTTTCCTTAAATTTGCTTTTGATAAATTTGCTTTTGATAAATTTGAAATGAATTTGTCTCCCTAAAAGGAGTAAAAATGAATAGCTTGGTTCCAATTGAAAGGATAGAAAATAAGATTCTTCTTATAAGAGGACAGAAGGTGATGCTGGATAGGGAGTTAGCAGAGTTGTATGAAGTGCCTACAAGAAGACTTAATGAACAAGTAAAGAGAAACATAAGGCGTTTTCCAGAAGATTTTATGTTTCAATTGACGAAGGAAGAGTTTGAAAATTGGAAATCGCAAATTGCGATCTCCAATTCAGAAAGAATGGGGTTACGACATAAGCCTTACGCCTTCACGGAACACGGTATTTTAATGCTTTCAAGCGTCCTTAATAGTGAAAGGGCTATCTTGGTCAATATTCAGATCATGAGGACATTTACCAAGCTTAGAGAAA
>JASEHO010000025.1 GCA_030018505.1 bacterium | reverse complement strand
AGTGCCCTCATAATCATAGAAACGAGCATAGTATGGTGTTTGTAGCATCGTCTATATAAGCCATAATAACCAGTTTAGGACCCCTTCCTTCTAACCAATCATGGTGAGAACCATCCATTTGCACCATCTCACCAAGATAGGCCTTTCTTTCTCTCCAATGTCGGTGCTGTCTGGATTTACGGTTTTTCTTTTTAAGGATGCTCTTCTATGAGCCAGGTTCTTAAGGTTTCTTTGCCTATCTTGATTCCATCTCTCTCTAATAGCTTCTCCCAAAATAATGTAGGGCCAAAGCCTGAATATGTTTCTTGATATAGGCCAATTACCTCCTTCTTTAATTGCTCTGGAATCTTCTTAAGTGAGGGTCTGCCTCTTGAAAAGAGTGAATTATTCCAGATGGACCTTCTTTCTGTACCCTTTTAACTACCCTTCTTACCTGTCTTTCTGAAAGACCAAGTATATTGGCAGCTTTTCTTTAAAGTCAATTGTTTCTCAATAGCTTCTTCTATTACCCTTAATCTCTTTGCCTCTTTTACCCTACAGACAGCCTCCTTTTCCTTCATAATATCCCTCCTTTTTTGAGGAATATTTTATATCCTTAAATAGGACATTTTCACTTTGCAAATTAGGACATTTTCATTCTCGGTATTACAACTGAAAAGAAATATCTTGACAGAAAGGGGATTTTTTTGTAAAATTTCATTTAAGATGTTTGGAATAAGAGGAAAAGTAGGTGTAGGAATTGACCTTTCTTTTGACAGGGTTAAGGTTTGTAAAATGGCAAAGAAGAAGGACAAATATTTTCTTCTTTCTCTTGGGGAGAAGAAGATATCCCCAGAGCCTCTTCGTGACGATGAGAAAGAGGCGTGGACAGGCCATGCGATTGAAGGCATTAAAAAACTGCTTTCTGAACATAAGATAAAAGAAAGAGAGGTTTATGCCTCTGTCTCCTCTAATTCTGTGGTCATAAGATACCTGAAGCTCCCATTTATGCCTGCGTCAGAACTCAGAGAAGTAATAAGGTTTGAAGCAGAAGACCATATTCCTTTTGAGGTAGAGCAGGCTCTGATAGACTTTCATATCACCAAAGAGTTTGTTGACAAAGAGGAAAGGATGATGGAGGTTCTCTTAGTTGCCGCAAAAAGAGAGGCTGTGAACAGCTATCTTGATATCTTTCAGAAAGCAGGGTTAGAACCTGTCTATATCAATGTTGACACATTTGCTACAGAAGATGCGTGGTCGATTGGAGAAGAGGGTGGTGTAGAAAAAGAGGGAGTGATTGCTCTCGTAGATATTGGTGCCAGAACCACAAACATCAATATTATTGAGACGAATGCCTCATCCTTTAATCGGGATATTATGGTAGGTGGGAATGACTTCACGGATGCCATAAAAGAGGAGTTTGGGCTGGCATTTTCCGAAGCTGAAAAGACGAAGGAGGAAAGAGGGGGTCTGCTCTTAGGAGAGGAATATACAACCATAACTACGACTGAATCCGGAAGGGTATCTTATGCCATAGAGTCTGTAGCCACAAGGCTTCTTGATGAGCTTGACCGTTCTTTCACCTATTATTATACACAATTGCCATCATATAAGAAAAATATTGACAGGGTTATCTTAAGCGGAGGAAGCGCAAACCTATCAAACCTGACCACATTCTTTTCAAATGGATTGGGGATAGATGTGATGGTTGCCAGACCACTTCAAATGATTGATCTAAGCAAGAGTGTTGGTTTGTCAGCTGATTTGGAGAAGAAGGGGTGTGCATTTGCTACCACCATTGGTTTGGCCTTACGAGGATTACTAACTTCCTAACCTTGACAAAAATCTAAACCCAAATATTTATAAATCTTCCTTTTTTCCATTCTTGTATCCTCAGAGTAAATGTCTAATATTAGACATACCATAAGCAACAGATTTAGTAAAACTTTTTAGGTGTTATAGGTTCTAATCTTTTTCCGTAACTGTTTACCTAACTGAAGTAAAAACCATTGAGTTCACGGAGAATTTCATTTCAAATTTAGCATTGCAAATTTATCATTTCAAATTGAAATGATAAATGCTAAATTTGCAATTTGCTAGTGATCTTCTGTGCCCTCTGGTTAATCTTTACTTCATAATGGCTAAAGTGTTACGGATTTGTTTAGGATTTGGGATTTTGGATTTTTATAAAGATGCTTAAAGCATTCCGACTCTTTCTTGGATTGGTAAAATTTGAACACACTATCTTTGCTTTGCCTTTTGCCTATCTTGGAGGTATCTTGGCATATCAAGGAATATTTCCTATTCATTACTGGGTCTTCTTGACATTGGCTATGATAGGCGCCAGAACAGCTGGGATGGCTATGAATAGGTTGATAGACAAAGAGATAGATGCCAAGAATCCCAGGACATTAGACAGGGCTTTGCCAAAAGGCTTGATTCCTATCTGGCAAGTGTGGTTATTGGTCTTTGTCTCCCTCAGCCTCCTTTTCTTCTCCGCTTATAAACTGAACCTTTTGTGCTGTATCCTATCCCCTCTCGTAGTGATTATGCTCATCTCCTACTCCTACCTTAAAAGATTTACCTATCTGACGCATTTTGGAATAGGTCTGGTCTTGGCTTGTGCTCCAATCGGAGGTTGGATAGCCATAAAAGGAAGCATTGCCGTGTTGCCAATACTCTTAGGGGCAGGTGTCTGTTTCTGGACAGCAGGGTTTGATATTATTTATGCCACCCAAGATTTAGAGTTTGATAAAAAAGAAGGAATGCATTCTATCCCTGCTTTCTTTGGAATAAGAAAGGGGTTGCTCATCTCAAGGCTATTTCATCTTATCACTATAATCTCATTTACACTTACTGGCATCGTAGGTATAATGGGTTTGTTCTATTGGATTGGTATTCTGGCTATAATCTTTTTGCTCATTTATGAACATAGCCTCATCTCAGAGAGCGACCTTTCAAAGGTAAACACGGCATTCTTTTCTGTCAACAGCCTTGTCAGCATAATCCTATTTATTTCAGTAGTAGCAGATTTCAGCCTATGAAAGAGGCAGGCTCTTTGTAACTACCCTTCGATATGTGGCGAGGGCCCAAACAGGCAGGCGACATTGGCAATCTCTTTTATTGAAAGCCTACTTTCAAACCTTTTTCCTTTAGTTGCTTATTTTATCTCTATCTTTGCTCCTACTGCCTCTAATTTTTTCTTGATATCTTCTGCTTCCTCTTTATTTACACCTTTCTTTATAGTAGTTGGAGCTGATTCTACTAAATCTTTTGCCTCTTTAAGACCTAATGAGGTGATGGCTCTGACATCTTTAATAACCTGTATCTTCTGGTCTCCAAAGCTTGTCAGCACTATATCAAAATCAGTCTTTTCTTCTTTCTTTTCTTCTGTTGTCTCTGTTGCAACAGATGCTCCTGCAGAGACTACAGGGGCTGCTGCTTGCACTCCAAATTTTGCTTCCAGTTCCTTTACCATTTCAGCCAAATCTAAAACAGTCATCCTAGATATAGCCTCAATTATCTCATTCTTTGTAATTTGTGACATCTTTTTATACCTCCTTAATTATGAGATTATTAGTATAAATTCCATAAAAAATTTTTGCAAGCATTTTTTTGCTGTGTTATAGCCAAATAGAAATGCTTGTCTGCGTGCAACACACAGGCAGGTCCTATTTTCTATTAAATGAAAAAGATCTTTTATCGGTAACAACCAATGGATACTTTTCTTTACCGATAACCGATTACCGGTAACCTCTTACTATTTACCTTGCACTTCTATCTCGGTAAACAGTTACCTGAAGCTTTATCTTTTTATCCCCTTTTCTATCTTATCCTTTATCCCTGGTGGGCATAGTCCTAAATATTCACAAAATCCTTTTTCTTCAATTCTGGTAAACATTTCATAAGGATCGCCGCTCTTTACAATCATACCCCCACACATTATATGAGCCAAATCTGGCTTTAGGTATGGCAAGATGTGCCTGTAATGGGTGATAACTAAGCAGGCACAATGGCTCTCCTTGATATACTCACCTAAATTCCGTCCAATCATTTTTAGGGAGTCAATGTCAACCCCAGAGTCTGGCTCATCTAAAATCATCAGCTTTGGCTTTTGGGCAAAGATCTGGGCCATCTCTGAACGCTTCCGCTCACCCCCTGAAAAGCCTACATTAACATCCCTATCAAAAAAAGTTTCTGGAGAAAGACCAACCTTTTGTAAGAAAGGAGAGGCAAAGGTTTCTTCTGGTTCTTTGGATTGGTCCCAAATAGGCACACCTGCTGACAATCTAACCAAATCCCTTAACTTCACCCCTCTAATTTCAGGTGGTGACTGAAAGGAGACAGCCAAACCCAATTTTACCCGTTGATGAATGGGCATAGAATTCAGTTCCTCTTTAGCAAATCTAATCTTTCCCTGAACAATTTTATAATGTGGATAGCCCAAAAGGCTCATCATTAGGCTACTCTTTCCAGAGCCATTTGGACCCATAAGGATATGAACCTCTCTTTCTTCAATACTTAGATTGACCCCATTCAATACATTCTTTCCATCTACTTCTACAAATAGATTCTCTATCTCTAAAAGGCTCATCTTTTTTTAGCTATTACCAATCTTTTCTCCCACTATTTCAGCTACCCTTTTTCCAGAAAGGAGCATGCCGCCGAATATAGGCCCCATCCTTGGGCCTCCAAAGACAGCATTGGAAGCCATTCCAGCCACATAGACACCAGGGTATATCTCCTTTGTATTCTCCACGATGAGACGCTCACCTATCTCTGCCCACATGGGATTCTCACCAACAAGCTCTCCAGTTTCAGTAAGAAGCTTTTTGCCAATCTTTCTCACAATTATATGAGCTACCTCAGCAGCATGGCCAGAGGCATCGACAACATATTTTGACCGAATTGTCAATGGGTCAACATGGAGCTTAGCAATATCAACTGCACTCCAGTTAAGAACAAGACCTGTAACTCCTTCCTCACGAATCATCACATCCTCAACAGAGATAAGATTAAATATCCTTACTCCAGCTCTGATTGCCTCAAGACAAAGGCAGGAGACCGTCTCTAATGAATCAGTCAGAAAATAGCCCGGTTGATATTCCTCATACCGTATCTTAAACTCCTCAAGCACTGGTATTGATAGTTCTTGAAAGACACACTTATTATACATCATGCCACCGCCCCACATACCACCACCAACAGAGAGCTTTCTTTCAAAAAGAACAACCTTGAACCCTTTTTTGGCTAAGTAGTAGCCTGCAGTAAGCCCAGCAGGTCCTCCACCTGCAATAGCCACATCACTCTCTAAGCTATCAACTAAATCTTTGCTCCATCTTTCTATGATAGCCTTTGAAACAACTATATCATCTAACTTCATTTTACCTCCTTAAAACATTATCTCTATTGCTTGATAAGGACAAGCTCTTAGGCAGAGTCCACAGAGGATACAAAAATCAGGGTTGAAGGAAACAATCATCGTTTTCCTGTCAACGACCAGGGCTTGCGATGAACAGATAGGAATGCAGGCAGTGCAATGGGTGCATCTTTCTTCATTCCATCTCACATCAGAAGCCAAAGGTTGCACAGAAACCCCTAAGTCCCTGAGGTAGTCCATACCCTGGCTTAAATTCTCCTTCTTGCCACTTATCTCTACCACCAATCTTCCTTCTTCATTCGGCTCTATCTTTGCGCTCAAAATATTCACCATCAGGTCATAATCCTTGACTAAATGATAGGTGATTGGCTTTTCTACTGTCTCCTTTAGAAAGGTTAGTACCAGTCGTTTTTTCATTATCTCTCACCTCTTTCCTTTAGTGGCTTTATAGTGATATTGGTCTCAACTGAAGGCAGTCTTTGCACAGGCTCTGTCAAGAGAAAATCCCCTTTTATTATCCATTCCTTGAGGATGTTGGCTATCTGCCTTGCCTTAGCATAACTGGAAAGCCCGCCAGTAGGCACCTCTTTGCCATTTATCTTTATCTTTCCGCTCTTCAACTGGCTATAACTCACCTCTGCCAAAACATCTGGCTCCCTTTCTGGGTAGGCTTTACTATAATCCACCACTGGTGCCAATATCTCCTCGTCTCTCACTGCCACAAATCTGCATATCTCCTCATTAAGCATAGGAATAGGAACACCAATCCCCACAGCTAAAGTAACCCCATAGCCAGTCATACTTACACCTCTTAGCCAGGCAGGTTCCATTTGCTTCAGGTCTCCAATCACAGCTAATGTTCCACCAGCCCTCTTTGGCACTTGATTCTCCCCCCTTGCTACATTTGGATTGTGCTGTGTCCCTTGCCAGGCAACATAGCCTATTCCACCACATAAGAATATCCTTGTGCCAATGCCAATGGTAAGATAGAGAGGGTCATTCAACAGGGGCGAAAGCTGTCCGGCACTACAATAATTAGCATTACCAAGCCTTGGCAGCAAGGTGCCTAAATAGGTGTAAATGACCTTATTGGAAAGATTGACCGCAACATTATAATTTTGATAGCAGTTCCTTGGGTTGAATAGAACCGCCTCATTCAGATCATGGATATTGAGCCAGGTGGAAAGCTCCTTCTTTGGATAGCAATCTGTGCCATAAGAGACCACCTTCATTCTTATATCCTTTCCAGAGACCAGCTCTTCAATTATATGGCCCCCACCATACCTGAATGCACCAGGATAGACAGTGTTGGCAGGGTCATTCTCAGCAAGCTCTGTTGCCCCAAGATAGAGATCTACTGCGGCTAAACCTGCATAAGCTGGGACATTGTTCAACCATGCCTTCTGTGCCTTTATCCTTGGCTTTGAATGACCAAAATTAAAATAAATGCCTGATGAACACATAGGGCCAAAGGTGGCTGTGGTAACCACATCAACCTCTTTTGCCACTTGATGCACACCCTTCTTATCTACCAGGTCAATAATCTCTTCTGCGGTGACAACTACTGCTTCACCCTTCTTAATCCTCTCATTGATTTCAGCAATCGTTTTAGTCATTTATTCACCTTTCTTCCTTTATAGTCTTCTTTATATAGTGGCTGAACGATTACCATCTTTTATCTCCTCAAATGCCCCATATAGGTATTTAACCTGCTCCCAGGTTAATCCATAAGTGGAGAGCTTAAACCACTCTGTCTGACCTGGCTTTATCCCGGTTATGCCACGCTTTTCCAGCTCATGATAAAGGAAATACCCTTTCTTACGATCTTTCTGAGCAATTTTATTAAGGAGCGGAGTCTTAAGCCGAATCAAATCATGTTTGGTAGGTTTTATCCCAAGCTGTTCAATATCTCCCAGAGCCTCCATCTTCTCCACAAACCAGCGGGCTTTTTCTATTTCTTCATTCCAGTGTTTCACCCTCTCTTTTACATAAGGAAGGGCTGTGATAAGGCAGGCAGCAGCCCCTCCTCTGGCTGTGCAACCAAGAAGTTCTATATCCTTTTTTGGATATTTGATAGACTTTCTAAATAATCTCTCTCTCCATTTTTCAGATATGGCTAAAACCCCAATTGTCCCTGGGACACCAAACCCTTTATGAGCTGAGACAACAACAAAATCAGCCAGCAGTTTCTTACCATTAACCTCCATTCGACCAGCGGTATAAGCGGCATTGAGAAGAAAGGGCACTCCATACTCCTGACATATCTTGCCCACCTCATAAGCATCAACCAAATTGCCATAATCTCCATCCACATGGGTAAGTAAGGCAAGCTCTGGAGGTTTTTTTGTCTCTTCTAAGACCTGCTCAAATACCCATCTGTATGCCTCTGGTCGTATCTCATATTCAGGATATCCTGTATTCTCCACCTCATAGATTTTACCATTAGCACGTTCTACCGCTACATAGGTGCTATAATGCCGATTAGAATCAACGACTATCGCACCTTGAACAGAGAGCAAGGCATGCATCACAGCAAATTTTCCTTCACGACAACCAAGCGTCAATCTTGCCTCATCCATACCCAGAAACTCTGCTAAATCTTTGGTCAATTCACAAATAGAAGGCTTCTCAATCAGATGAAGAACACCCTTACAATAGTCGCAAACAGAATATCCATCAACAAAACTTGCCGCTGTAAGCCTCACCTCTGCATTCGTCCTTCCTCCAGTTTGAAGGGGATTCAGGTTTATGTAAGATTCTTCTCTTGTTCTAATCAAGCTCATAGAAACTCCTCCAATTCATAAGGGGTTACTGCAATTTTGAGAATATTCTTGACATTTCAATCTTTTTATGTTATAAAAAGTGATAAAAATAGGGAGCAGGGATGCAACGAACAGAATTAGAAGAACTTATAAAAAACGGTGAAGGCACAGGGCTGGAGTTTAAGCAGGATGATCTCTCCACTGATAAAGTCGCCAAAACGATTGTGGCTATGGCAAATAGACAGGGCGGGTTTATCCTTTTAGGGGTAGATGACAGGGGTAATATTTGTGGCTTAAAAAGAAAAAGGGCTGAGGAATGGGTGATGGAAATATCTCGGGAGGTCGTTAAGCCTTCTATCATAGTTGACTATTATGAGGTATTCTTTGGAGATTTTAAGGTAGGAGCGATCAAGGTTCCATTGGGTATAGACAAGCCATACTACATAGAGGAGAACAAACGCAAGACCTACTATGTCCGTGCAGGCTCTACCAATCGTGAGGCAACAAGGGAGGAGTTGCGTCGTCTTTATCAGGCTTCAGGCGTTCTTCATTACGATGAATGTGGCCTCCTCGTCTCATCCCCTAATGACTTAGACTATTCAAGGCTCCATAAATATTTTTTAGATTCAAGACAAATAGAGATAGGTGGACTTGATGAAGAAGAGACCTTGCACATATTGATAAATACTGGTATCCTTTCAGAGGAAGACGGGAAAAGGGTTTGTACAGTTGGTGGTATCCTTCTATTTGGAAAAGAGCCTGCTTATATCTTCCCTTCTGCGGAAGTCGTATTTGTTGCCTTTGCAGGAAAAAGCGTAGCTGATGAAATATTAGACAGAAAGATATTAAAAGGTACTTTAGCATCCAATGTAGATGATATATGCAAGAATGTCTATGTCAACCTTCCTATACCAGAATCTATTGAAGGAATCAAGCAAAAAAGATATTGGCCTATTACAGAGAAGGCTTTAAGAGAGGGTGTAGTTAATGCCCTGATTCACCGTGATTACACTATTAGTGGAGCAAGTGTAAGAATATTCCTTTTTACGGATAGATTAGAGATAAGGAGTCCTGGTATGCCACCAAATAGTGTTACGGTAGAAAAAATGAAGATAGGAATCCGTGTACACCGCAATCCCTTACTTGTTGATGTTATGGAAAAGCTACACTATGTCCAGAAAGCAGGGCTTGGTATCCCAATGATATTTTCAGAGATGCGAAGCCTCAATGTTGAACCAGAAATAAGAATAGAGGAAGAGGAGACTATTTTGAGTATCCCTCTGGCAAGGAAAGATGGATAAAGGTTGGGAAGATATAAAAGAAGGAGATACAGTCTGGCTTACTGCTGTCTCTATTGATATGGTCGGTTCAACTAATCTCTATGAAGAGGGAGGTGACAGAGAGGCAGAAAGAAGAAAAAATTTCTTTCGCCAGGCCGCAGAGAGGTCGCTTGGTGAAAAAAGGTGTGAGTGGCATGGAGAAGGCACTACCTTCTTCTTCCTTAATGAAGAAGAAGCCTTCCGTAGAGCCATCAACTTTATTGGCCAGATTAGAACAGGAATTGATGTTGAACTTTCTGCAAGAATCTCCATAGCCTCTGGATTTACTCAGTTCAAAGAAGAATTGGGCAAGATGGATGCCTATTTTATCTCACTTGCCGGCCACATCAACCCTGCCTGTCCGGAGAACTCCATCCTCATTACTGAAGATTTCTATGATAACCTTCCTGATGAACTAAAAGAAAAATTCGGTCTCTGCGGAACAACCAGGCGGGATGAGATTATCACCTTCATTTATCCCCCAGAAAAGAGACGAAAGAAAGACCCCGAAAAATTCTTGCCAGATAAAGAAGACCCTGCCCCTGCTTTACGGCAATACCTCGATGCGATCAAGGGTCAGTGCAAGACCCTACTCTTTGCCGGGATACCACAATCAAGCAAGATACCCCTGTTAGAGCTTACCGAGAGTTTCTTCCCACTCAAGGTTCGAAAGAGAGAGCGAGGATTCAGGATAGCAGTGCCACGGGATCTAAGAATAGAAGAGCGAATGGAATCATACTCAGAATCCCCTCCATATCCTTTTACTGATATTTTCAAGAAAGAAACACAGATTATCATCCTTGGAGACCCGGGGACAGGAAAGACAACTCTACTTCGCTGGCTTTGCCTCATTTATTCACAAGGCACAAAGGCTATATTTGAGAAGGAACTGGGAGAAAAAAGACTTTTCCCGCTGATTATTCCTATATCCAGCCTCTACATACAAAGAAATAAAGAAGGCTTTATAAATCCAGTCGATGCCATCACAAACTACATCGCCGACCTTGGGGTGAGGCTTCCAACTGACTACATAGAGAAGATGCTTAATAATGGAGAATGCCTTGTTCTATTAGACGGCATTGATGAGATCCCGGAGAAGAAGGACAGGATAAACATAGCTAAGTATACCGAGGGGTTCATCAGAAGGTTTGAAAGGAATAAATTTATCATTACCAGTCGTATCGTTGGGTATGAGGAGATAAAGGTTGGCTCCGAGGAATATACCCTAACTGAATTGGGTAATGATGAGATACCAAGATTTGCTTACAACTGGTTCCTTGCCTTTGAGAGAACTGTTCAGGGGAAGACGCCATTGGCAGAGAAAGAGGCAGAAAAGAGAAATAGAGCCATCGTTGAAGCACTCGAGGAAAACCCTAATATCAAGAGACTGGCGAAGAATCCATTCCTCTTAACCCATATATGCCTCATCCAGGTTCAGGACCAGACCCTTCCAAAATACAGGGTTGACCTTTATCGTCTGATGTGTGAATCGCTCTTTTCAACCTGGGTTAAGGCAAGGAGTTTGGGTGATGTATTGACCACACCTATTGACTATCGGGAGGGGGAGAAGGTCTTAGCACCTTTGGCTTTATGGATGCATAGGGAGATACCCGGGGGTCTTGTTGAGGGCGATAGGATAAAAAAAGAGATTGTCAGGATTATGATTGAGGAAAGGGATGTGCCAAAAAACGAGGCAAGAGAGGCTACCACAAGGTTTTTTGAATATCTGGCTGACCAGACACAGCTTCTGGTAAATAGAGGTGGGGACAAATGGGGCTTTCGACACCGCACCTTCGAAGAGTTTTTATCAGCCAGGGCTATGATAATGAAAGAGGAATATCCTGCCTACCTTGAAAAATATAGCCATGATATTCAATGGGAAGAGGTATTTCTACTACTTGCCGGCTGGATCGGCATTATTGATAGTAGGGAAAAAGAGGTTACTAATATTGTTGAAAATCTGCTCAGCAAAGAGGATGAATTGGAGAATATCCTGCACAAAAACCTGCTTTTGGCTGGTAAGATTGTGGCTGAATATGTGGGTGTGAAGAAGAGCCTGGCTGACAAGATAATCAATGAAATTGTCTCCCTGAGATTGAATACTGACTATTACACCCTATGCAGTGAGGCAACAAAGGTCCTAAAAAAAGGCAAGGAACTGTCAGTCCCCATCCTTACCGCTGTCCTTAATGATAAAGGAGAGAAGGTAGAAGTGCGGAAAGGGGCAGCCTTTGCCCTGGGTAAAATAGGCGAGAAGGCGTCTATCCCCATTCTTACTGCTGTCCTTAATGATAAAGGAGAGAAGGTAGAAGTGCGGAGAGGGGCAGCCTTTGCCCTGGGTAAAATAGGCGAGAAGGCGTCGGGCCCAATTCTTACCGCTATCCTCAAAGACAAAGGAGAGGATAAACGGGTGCGGCAAGGGGCAGTCCTTGTCCTGGGTAATATAGGCGAGGAGGCGTCGGGCCCAATTCTTACCGCTATCCTCAAAGATAAAGGAGAGGATAGAGATGTGCGGACAGGGGCAGCCTTTGCCTTGGGTGAGATAGGCGAGAAGGCATCTATCCCCATCCTTACTTCTATCCTCAAAGATAAAGGAGAGGATGGATGGGTGCGGAGATGGGCAGCAGCCAGTGCCCTGGGTGAGATAGGCGAGAAATCGTCTATCCCCATCCTTACCGCTATCCTCAAAGACAAAGGAGAGGATAAACGGGTGCGGCAAGGAGCAGTCCTTGTCCTGGGTAATATAGGCGAGGAGGCGTCGGGCCCAATTCTTACCGCTATCCTCAAAGATAAAGGAGAGGATAGAGATGTGCGGACAGGGGCAGCCTTTGCCTTGGGTGAGATAGGCGAGAAGGCGTTGAGTCCCATCCTTACTGCTATCCTCAAAGATAAAGAAGAGGAGGTAGAAGTGCGGAGAGAAGCAGCCAGTGCCCTGGGTAAGATAGGTAAAGCAGATGAAGAGGTTATAGACATTTTAAGAGAGGTAATATCGAAGCAGGAAAAAGGCCTCTGGATTCCTGTTCTCCTGTCAGCAACAAAACTTGGTTTGCCAATTAAGGGCTTGCAAGAAACCATCATAGAGGAATTGAACAAACCCTCTCTTGACCCTTCTGATAAAAACCCCCTCTTTGACTCCCTCTGGCAAATTACTTCTTAAAAGTTTAGACTGGACAAACTGCATTATCTTTTAGTAGTCGCATTAAGCTCTGACTGGGCAAGAAAATGGCAGGTTTGAGAGAGCAACCAGTGTATAATCTTATATATCGTAACACTTTACTCATCTGAAGTAACCGAGTAAAGTTCAATGTAAAATGTAAAATTAGCAATTAGCATTTTAAAATTATTTCTCTTCTTCATTGTTAATTGCTAATTGCTCATTGATAATTTTGCAATGAATTCCATTTACATGGTTGTTGTTTCACTTCAGATGGGTAAATAGTTACTATATATCCACTGGCAGGTCAAGGAATAAGCAATCTACCTCAAACCTTCTCTGTATCTCGGCCATCAGAGCCTTTATCCCGAATGTCTCTGTGGCATAATGGCCGCAGAATATGAGATTTATCCCTGCTTCCCTGGCTAAGTGATAAGAGCTGAGCCTTGGCTCGCCTGTGATAAATAGGTCAGCACCTTCTTTGATAGCTATAGAGAGCATGCTTGCGCCGCCGCCAGAGGAGAGTGCCACTTTCTTTAGATTCTCCTTGCCATAGGAATAAACCTTGCACCTTGTTTCTAACCTTTGCTCAAGCCTCTTTATAACCTCAGATAGCTCTATATCTTTCTCCACTATATATCCATAATCCCCTATCTGTTTTCCGCAAGAGCCAAGAATAATCTTAGCTATCTGGGCATTGTTTCCTAATCTGGGATGGGTGTCTAATGGAAGGTGCGCGGCATAGAGGGAGATTTGGTTTTCTATCAACACCTTCAGTTTCTGATAAAGCGAGCCACAGATAGCCTCCTGTTTTCCCCAGAATATTCCGTGATGGACAATGAGCATATCTACATCTTTCTCCTTTGCCAATAAAAGGCTTTCTACTGAGGCATCCACAGCAAAACCTATCCTATTTATCCCCTTTTTTCCTTCAACCTGCAGCCCATTCAAGGAGTAGTCTTCTATCTCGGCTATCTTGAGCTCTTGGTCCAAGAAGTTAGTTATCTCTGAAAGGTGTATCATTTTAGCATCAATTCAAAACTTATGCCAGTGAAACCCATCTTTTTGGCTAAATTAGTCAGCACACTGCCAGGGCCTATCTCAACTACCCTTTCTACGCCCTCTTTTTCTAAAAATTTCATTGTCTCCTCCCATCTTACCCTATTGCTAACCTGCCTTATCAGGCAATCCCTTATTACCTCCGGGTTATCCACTGGCTCTGCCAAAATATTTGGGATAAATTTTAATTTTGGTGGACATATCTTTTCATTTGCCAAAACCTCTGTCATTCCTATCTCCACCTCCTTCATTAGTAATGAATGAAAACCGCCTGAGGTTTTCAGCCTTATCGCCTTTCCTCCTCTTTCTTTTGCCAGGGCTTCTGCCACGGATAAAGCCTCTAATCTACCTGAAATGACTATCTGTTCTCTAGAGTTTATATTAGCTATTTCACATATAGCTTCTTTAGTTATCCCTTCAACTGCCTCTATCTGGAGACCCAAGATAGCAGACATTCCGCCAGGGTTTTTAAGGGATGCCTCTTTCATCAGGTTTGCTCTTCTTTGGACAATCTGTAAGCCTTGTCTAAAACTTAAAGATGAACAAGCAACTAATGCCGAATACTCACCCAGAGAGTGGCCTGCAGAAAAGATAGGGTTTCCGTCAAAAAGATATGGGAGCACCCTCAGATAAGCAATGCTCACCGTAAGTATTGTAATTTGGGAATACTCTGTTAGGGAGAGTCTGTCTTTTGGACCCTCTAAACACAACCCTTTTATATCATACCTTAGGCTATCAGAGGCTTCAGCAAAGACCTCTTCTGCCTCCTTATACTTTAGCACTTCTTTACCCATCCCAACATACTGGGACCCCTGGCCAGGGAAAAGATAAGCTGTCATATCAAAAACCTCTTTATCTTGCAAAGTGCCTTTGCCCTATGGCTTATCCTATTCTTCTCTTCTGGGCTAAGCTCACCAAAGGTCCTATTCATTGGCGGATAATAGAAGATTGGGTCATAGCCAAAACCTCCTTTTCCTTTTGGTTCTTCTGCTATTATGCCCTCTACTATTCCTTCTGCTGTCTCTATCCTGCCATTTGGATAGGCTAAGCAGACCGCACAGACATACCTTGCCTTCCTCTTTTCAACAGGTAGGCCCGAGAGAAGCTCTAAGATCATCTGGTTTTTTTTCTTATAATTTATATCTCCACCAAATCTTGCAGAGAGGACTCCAGGTGCCCAATCTAATGCCTCTATCTCAATCCCAGAGTCATCAGCCAAGGCTGGTTTTTTAGTCAAAGCAGAGACAGAAAGAGCCTTTTTTTCAGCATTCTCCCTGTAGCTTTCACCATCCTCTACTACCTCTATATCCAATGAAAGGTAAGAGAGGGAGAGCAGATTAACCCTATTTCCCAAAATCTCCTGCATCTCTCTAATCTTACCAAGATTTTTAGAGGCAATCACTATCTCCATCTATCAAAAGTTAGTTTCATTGTAACACTTTACCCATTTAAGGTAACACCAGTCACCAGTTAAATTCTTGTAACACTTTACTCATCTGAAGTAACGGATAAAGTTCAATGTAAAATTAGCAATTAGCATCTTAAAATTATTCCTCTTCTTCAAAAGTTAAT
>JASEHO010000024.1 GCA_030018505.1 bacterium | reverse complement strand
CCCCTTATCCCTATCCCCTTAATCTCCATATCCCCTTTTCTTACACCACCTGAACAATTACACTTTTTGGGTAAATAGTTACAAATCGTATTTATTGTAGTTTATGTATTGGTAGATAATCAATAATTCATTTTGCAAAAAGCAAGAAATATCTTGACAAAAATATTAGGCAAGTGTAAGATAGTATAATCTTAATTTGTAAGCTCCAAAAATGCCAACAAGGAGGGATGAAATTTTAAGGCCGGAGTTAATATAAAAGAGATATAGAAAAAGCCTAATCTTACAAAAGATAGGCAATCTAAAATAAGGAGGAATTAAATGAAGAAGATATATCTTCTTTCAGCAGTTGTGGCTTTTTTAGCCACACCAGTTCTGGCAGGTATAAAGATGCCAGATGTAAATGTATCAGGCGAGATACTGGCAAAGGATGTTAAGACGAACAACACAGTGGATTTCAAAAACTATGACAAAAATGGTACTCCGAGTACCTATGCAGATGATGATGTTGTAGGAAGAACAAGGGTCAGGGTGAATATGAACTCTAAGCTCTCTGAAGGCATAACTGCCCATCTCAATCTTCAGTATGGAGATGCAAACTGGAGTAATATAGGGAGTAGATCAACTATTACGACTATTGAAGGTGCGACACAAGTAAGACACGCATACCTGGCCATTAAGAATATCCTTGGTGATACCCTACCAGCAGAGATTGATTTAACTCTCGGAAGACAGGGAATAGGTAAATTAAATAGAGAGCTTGTGCTTTATACAGACTCTATTAATGCTAAGGTAGTTAAAGCAACCTACAATGACCTTGTTCTTACCGGAATATGTGCTCTGCAGACTGAGGATAATAGTGCCAATAATGGCGATACAGATACAACTATCAAAGGGATACGGGGATGCTATCCATTACCTATGCCTGTTGGTAAGACTAATCTTTGCGGCTATTACCTGAGGCAGGTTGCAAATAACCCCAATAAGGACTCGAGGGATATAAACAATGTCTTGGGCGTCAAGGTTGATGGCTCAATGAAGATAGCCTCTACAGTCAACTACTTCTTTGAGTATGCCAAGCAGTCTGGAACAGATACAGCCGCAGGTGCAGACAGAAAAGCCAATGCCTTAAGGCTCGGCGGTGGCTATAAGACAGAGATCCCTGGTCTTGGTGATGTAGCCCTTGAGGGAAGCTATATGAGTATATCTGGTGATAAAGAGAATTCCACAACTACAGTAGGCAACTACACAGGGATATTACCAAATCTCAACTACTTCTCAGCAATGCAGGTTGAGGGTGTTCTTAAGTTTCCTGCTAATGCCGCCAATAGTGGTCGCAAGATTATCAATGTGAACGGATCCATCCAGCCTGATGCACTCTCTGATATAACCCTTGGAGTAAGCTACACAAGGTTCACTTCAGCTGAGAAGATTGCTGTTGGTGCAGACAAAAAGGATGCCCTTGGCAGTGAAATAGACCTGACCTGCACCTACAAATATAATGACAAAACCAATATTGATCTCATCTATGCCAGATTCAGCCCAGGAGATGCTACCAAGAAAGACGGAGACCCAGCCTCAATGCTCAAGTGCCAGCTCGTAACCAAGTTCTAATTCAAAAGGGAGAGTGAAAGTAAAAGGGGACCCTCGGGTCCCCTTTTTTTATTGCCCATAAACCTCTCTTTATAAAAAATTTCCTTTAAGTCTTTTTCAAAAAATGCCGATGTATATAAAGAGATGAGAAAAATCCTCTTTTTGTTACTTATGGCGAAAATTGTCCTGGCAGGCTCTCCACAATTTACTACTGAGCTTAAGGTAGAAAAGAAGGTGCTTAAAGTCGGCTATAATGGCTCACCTGCTACAATTGACTGGAATCTTGATGGAAAGAAGGATATTGTCATAGGCGACAGCGCAGGCTACATCTGGTTTTATAAGAATATAGGCACAGATGACTCTCCATCCTTTAATAAGGGAGAAAAGATTGATATAGGTGGTGTGCCATTTAAGATGGATGGAGGATATGCTGTGCCACACCCCTGTAATTTTGACGCACAAAAGCACTATGACCTTTTGATTGGAGGAGCTAATGGCAAGGTTTTAGTAGCCAAGGCTATCAATCCTATGACAGAAAACACAGCCCCTGTATTTGAACAGGCTCAAGAATTACGAGCAAATGATTTGGTTATCAGCAAAGACTACTCTGCACCCTATCTTTTTGATATTGATGAAGATAACCTGCCAGACCTATTTCTTGGCGACAAACATGGCCAGGTCTGGTTCTTCAAAAATATAGGCAGGCAGGATATGCCGATATTCTCAGAGGGAACCCTAACCTTAGTGGGAAGCCAGACATTAGATGTTGGGCAATACGCAAAACCAGTAATAACTGATTGGAATGGCGATGGGAAAAAGGACTTAATTTGTGGCAATGAGACAGGAAATATCCTTCTTTTCCCAAGGGGCACAGAGACTCTCGGAACTGGAACATATATTCCCAAATTTCTCAAGGCCGAGACAATAAAGGTTTCTGGAGCAGATATAGATATTGGGGCATTTGCCTCTCCCTTTATCGTAGATTGGAATAATGATGGTGGAAAGGATTTGATTGTTGGAGAGGCTTATGGAAATATTCGGCTTTTCATCAACACAAACCATTCTCCGAGCGAGCCTCCAAGCTTTAATGCCTCTCAGTATGTTGATGGAGATCCAGAACCAATAAACATAGGCGGCTACTCAAAACCACAGGTGATTGACTGGAATAATGATGGCAAGAAGGATATTGTTGTGGGAGAGGAGTTTGGTCGGGTGGCTCTATTTCTAAACTCAGGCAAGGACGAAGATCCGCTATTCACTGGTGAGTTCTTCTTTTTGGAAAAGACAGGAACAACAACCTCTGAAATCAAGCTAAAATCTACCAGCCCCTATCCTTGTGATTGGAACAATGACTACAAAAAAGACCTGATTGTTGGGGATGCATATGGCTATATCTGGGTCTTTATAAACTCAGGCACAGACGATGCCCCAATATTCAACAAAGGCACCTATGCGGTGAAATCAGGTAATGTGCCAATTAATATTGGCTATAATGCCACACCTTGCGTCATTGATTACAACAACGATGGCAAGAAGGACCTCCTTATCGGCGATAGATATGGAGATATTCGGCTATTTTCCAATATAAATACAGATGAGGCTCCTATCTTCTCTGAGCCGACCACTATTCTAACAAATGTTGGAAACTCTTCCTCGCCTTTTGTTATTGACTATAATAAGGATGGCAAGAAGGACCTCTTAGTTGGTGTCCAGGACGGCACAATCTGGCTTTTTATCAATCAAGGCACAGATAAAAATCCATCTTTCTCAAGTGGAAAAAGACTGAAATTATCTAATGGCCAGGACATCAATGTTGGTGGTTGTGCCGCTCCCAGTTTATGCGACTGGGACAAAAATAGCAGCTTAGATATAGTTGCTGGAAGAGAGAATGGCCATATCTCTTTGTATCTATCAACATTTTCAAACTCCCTTCCTATAGTAACCGTTGATACACCGCAAGGCTTGCAATCAGGAAAAGTAAATATCTCCTATACATTAGTTGATGAAGATTTTGACACAGTAAGAATACTGCCTGAGTACTCAAGGGATGACATCTCTTGGTATGAGGCAACAGCTGGAGCTGGAGGCGAGGGAAAGGAGGGGCTCGCCTCTTCTCCAGCTGGAAAAAATCATATCTTTGTCTGGGACTCTGTGAAGGATATTGGCTATATCCAGGGCAATCTTACCTTCAGGATAACCCCATTTGACCCAAGCGGAAAGGGTGAAACAAAAAAGACAGATGTCTTCTTTGTCAACAACGGCCTTGAGGTGATGCTTCCTCCTATCCAGGCACACGGAGAAAACCTTGATGTTGGAGCATACTCTGCACCATCAGCCACACTCAAAAAGGATCTAATTATAGGAGACAGTGATGGCTACTTAAATTTCTTTCTAAACTCTGGATCAGAGAAAAATCCTGTCTTTACAAACAGCTTACGGCTTCAAGAGAAAAGCACCTCTACCATAGTCCCAATCAAGTGTAAGTCCTATTCTATACCAGAGATATGCGACTACAACAACGATGGTTATTATGACATTCTTTGTGGCAATCAGTTTGGTGATATTATCCTTTTCAGGAATAGAGGCGAACAGGATAGACCGCCAATATTTGAAAGAAAGACTGTAGTTTCTGCAGAGTCAGCCCTTGATGTTGGAAGCAATATTGTGCCGAGGGTTATTGATTGGAACAAGGATAACAAGAAGGATATTCTGGTCGGAGATAAGCAGGGGTATCTCTGGATATACCTAAACACAGGCACAGATGAGCAGCCCAGTTTTTCAACTGTAACAAAGGTTTTTGTTGGAACTGGCTCTACACCCCTTAAGGTTTCAGGTTATTCTGCTCCAGCTTTTATTGATTGGAATGGAAACGGCAAGGAAGATTTGATTGTCGGCGATAATGAAGGCTGTCTCTGGCTCTTTTTGAACTATGGGATAGACACACCTCAATTTGACTATGGAACAAAGATAAAGGTTAATAGTGAAGAGGTAGATGTTGGAGAGAATGCCACTGCCTTTGTTTTGGATTATAACAACGATGGCAAGAAGGACATCTTGATAGGGAACAAGGCTGGTCTTGTCTATCTCTACCAGTTGACACAAGGAGCGAGGAATAGCCAGCCCTATTGCCAGATAATCTCATTGACACAAGGGGCAAGGACAGTGAATATTGCTTATACCCTTTATGATCCAGATGGAGACACAGGGAAAATTCAGGCTGAATACTCATTGGATGGGTTAACCTGGAAAGAGGCAACTGGTGGCAACAAGGAAAATCTCCTGGCTTCAACCTCTGGCATCCAGAATATATTCTCCTGGAGCTCAGACCTTGACCTTCCCCAGACAAGGACTGTTGTTTGGTTTAGGATAACTCCTTTCGACCCTTTCATTATTGGCACATCATCTATTGGCTCATTTCTCCTTAACAACCTGAACTATCTGCCAGTGGTAAAGAATCTTAAGGCTTATGGCAATTCTGGAATGATAAAACTGGGCTTTGATTTAGAGGATGGAGATGGAGAGCAAGCGACAGTTACCCTGAAATATGATGGAAAAGAGGGAAGTCTCACAGGTGTAAGCTATTTTGCTCCAGGTCAAAGGGAGGTCTTCTGGCAATCTGGAATAAACCTACCCAATACGGAGACAACAGCGATGATTGAGCTTATTCCGAGCGACCCATCAAGAGAGGGCATAAGGGGCAGTCTAACTGTTTCTATCAAAAACTTGGGTATCTCCTCAAAAGAGATAACAGACAAGAGCGAGGTTACATTCTCTCCAACAAAGATAAAGATGCAAGAGATCTCTGAGCCTATAATTGTTACTGTTGAGGAGATGGAT
Source organism: bacterium (assembly GCA_030018505.1). GTDB lineage: Bacteria > UBA9089 > UBA9088 > UBA9088 > JAGUXG01 > JAGUXG01. Next base: position 9,830 of record JASEHO010000024.1, on the reverse strand, counting down.
GGGGCATCTCTTCCAGGGTTTGACAGAAGCCTGCCAGGGCTATCTGATACTGTTCGCAAGATAAAGGCTATAAAAAAGAGTATGCCAGCTACAGAGATGACCAGCTTACCGGCAACGCTCTTTATTTCTTATACTGACCAGTTTAATGATAAGACAGAGGAGAACTTAGCCATATTTGAATTGAGAGACTCAAGCTGGAAACAATTAAAGAGTAGTGTTGATCTGAATAATAATATGGTGAAGGCTGATATTACCTCTCCTGGTAGATTCAGGATAGGGCTTGGCTCTGCCCAGTCGCTTAATGTTGGTCTCTATCCTAATCCTTGTAAGGTTAAAGAGGTGCATTTTACAGGTGCACCACAAAGGCTCAAAATATTTACCATAACAGGTCAATTAGTAAGAGAGGTTACAGGCACAGAGTGGAAGACAGACAATCAGGCAGGTGAAGAGGTTGCCTCAGGGATGTATATCTGGCTGGCAGAGGATTCTTCTGGAAAAACCCAGAAGGGAATTGTGGTGATAATAAGATGAAGATCAAATTTGAAATGATAAATGATAATTTTGCAATTTGCAATGAATTTTCTGCGACTCTGATGAAAGGCATACTTTTGCTCTTACTATTGCCGTGTATAGCATTTGGACAGTCCAAATACATTGCTACAGCACCCTTACAGTTTCTGAAGATGGGAGGAGGTCCAAGACAAGAGGCTATGGCTGGAGCTTATGTTGGCCTGGCTGATGATGAGAATGCTGTTTTGTTGAATCCAGCAGGATTAGCCAATATAAAGGGAAAGAGGCTGGGTATGTTCCATAAGGCAGGCTTAGCTGGAATAGGTCTGGAAAGTATCTCATATACCCATCACTTTGAGGAAAGCCCAGCAGGTTTTGGAGCAAACCTATTATTTCTCCATAGCCCAAAGATAGCAAGGACAATAGACACAACCTCTAAAGTAGATGACTTCTCCTGCTATGATGTGGCTCTGACCTTAGGCTATGGCAGAGAGGTTAGCCCAGATTTATTACTTGGCAGCACCTTAAGGCTGATAAGAGAGAAGCTTGATGATAAATCCGCAAATACTGCCTGCTTTGATCTTGGTCTTCTTTTTGACACTGGGCTTCCTGGTCTCAGTCTGGGAATGGGGCTTTCCAACATAGGAAAGGGAATCAAGTTTATCAGCAAAAATGAAGATTTGCCTATAACCCTTCGTGGTGGGGCAAGCCTTAAGCTCCTTGAGAATACCCTGATTATCTCCTCCCAAATTGACAAGTCCATAGACAGCCCAATAATAGCCAGGCTTGGCATAGAGCACAAGGTCTTAGACAAACTATATCTGCGGGCTGGCTACTCAAACGGACAGGATATAGGCTCTGGAATATCTTTGGGTATGGGAATAAATATAAGAAATATTTTAGCTGATATATCCTTCTCACCATATGGAGACTTGGGGAACATAACTAACCTATCCCTCTGCTTCTCCTTCCTACCTGAGGAGTAGAAGTAAAATTCCCATTTCTACTTTGCTAAAAATAGGGCATTTTCATTTTACTAGATAAAGAATTTTCTTGACAACAGAAAAAAAATGATTATAATTTAATTAAATTAAGACAAGGGTATTTTATGCCTTTGTAGTTAACCTACCTATTTGTTATGACAACAAAAGAGTTTCCGTTTGATAAAGTAAATGAGAAATTAGATGAGCTGTTTTCTCCCTTAGAAAAAGTTTTTGCATATAAAGACTTATCCATTAGGGAGTCTTTCCGGGAAGAGAATCTTCCGATTGCTGTTTTAGCCTCTGAGGCTATGTTTAATGGCCTCGTTGAAGCAGGTTCATTTCATACATCCTCTAAAGGTAGAGAGATAGTAAAGGGGTTTTTTGGAGATGGGATGAGCGATATAGAATTTTTGAAAAAGGATATTATGTCTAAAATCTTCCAACCAACTCATATTGTAAAGTATAATGATTTCTTTAGCAAGGCCGTTTCTTTATTTAGAAACCTTCCTATATTTAAAGAAGAAAAGGTGAAAGAATTGGCAGAGGTAGAGATAGGAATCAGATATTCAACCTTCCTCTTTGTGATAACAGTATTCATTTTAGATAATCTTCTAAGTTTAGAGCTCATTTCCATAAAATAGGAGGAATAAGACAATATGAATGGGTGTCCCTCGTTAGAAGACTGGGAGATGCGCCTTATAGATTCGGTGTTTAAGAAGGGAATGAGCCAACTTACAAAAGAAATATTGGAAGGGTTTGAATCCGCATTTAGCTCACCTTCAAAAAAAAATCCAGATGTTGTTATGTCTCATCTGAAAAGGTACAGGAGGGTTGTGGTGGGTTGCACCCCCCAGATTATGCCCCTTGTGGAGGGTATAAATATTCTCATTAAAGAGGTTGAAAAAAGTGCTGATGCTGATATTGTTGAGATATGCAGGTCTCTCCGTGAAAAGATTGAAGAAAAAGACAAAGAAACAGTCAAGTGGGCTCAGACCTTTTTAGCAGAAGAGGTTGTATGCATCACTACCCAAGGAAGTAGTTTGGTAGAGAGAATGCTGGAAAGATGGAGAAAAGACCTTATTGTTACTTTGTCCCAGGGTGTTATGGGTATCCGATTTCGTAGCCAGGGTGAGTTAAACTTTAAGAGAGAAAAAAATAGATGTGTGTTGTTGGGTGTCCATACCCTTACTCCAAAAGGAAGTGCTATATGTATAAAAGGAAGCCTTGCCTTAGCATCTTTAGCAAATAAAAGGGGCATTCCTTTCTATTTAGTGGCATCTACTTATAAGGTGAATCATTTTTGTCCTGAAGAGATTTTGAAGGAGATAGTAGAAACAACACCAATTGCACAACTCTACTGTGATTTTGTTCCTGCTGAGCTAATCACCAAGATAGCTACGGAAAAAGGGGTCCATACCCCTAAGGAATATTATCAATTAGGATATGACAAGCTATTGGTCTAATGTCTGCATCCCTGCCTGAGTTCCCTTTTGGATAGCCTTACGAATTTCTAAGCCACTTCCTTCCCTGATTGCTTTCTGGATGTCAGGGTTACTTACTATCACCTCAAAAGAAGCCTTTACACTTCCATCCTGTTCTATTGATAGCTTTTGTGAAAGCGCTCCTTTTAGAGCAAATGATAGCCTGAGTCGTATCTGGTCCTGTTTCTCTCGAGGAAAGGAGTCTATTAACTGATTTATAGCACTTGCTACATCAGTTTCAATGGTAGGTAGGGTAGTGATAACCAGACAGCCTGTTTCTGCTGACCCGAGTGTCGCCAGGATTGTTTCTGTATCTCTCATTTCTCCAACGAAGAGCACATCTGGATCGTGCCTTAGTGCCTGTTCTATAGCAGAAGAAAAGGATTCAGCATCCCTTCCTATCTCCCGCTGATTCACAATACTGCGCCTATCTTTATGAATAAACTCTATTGGATCTTCAATGGTGATGATATGAACTGGCATCTCTTTATTAATATGGTCAATTATAGTGGTAGAGGTGGTTGATTTGCCACACCGAGCAGGACCAGCAATCACAATCAATCCTGATGACATAAGGGATAGCTCCTTCAAGACCAATGGCAGTCTTAGATTCTCAATAGTGGGAATCTCTTTTGGAATGACTCTAATAACAGCCCCGTTTGTCTGATCCTGGCGGAAGGCATCAATTCTAAACCCAGCAATATTCTTATCTTCTGACTGAAGAAAGTAAGAAAAATGTACCTCGTGGTCTTTGTTGAGTTTTTCTAATCGCTTCTGATTTCGCTCCGTTCCTACCATTTCCTGAATCAACTTCATAATATCCTCAGAACTAAGAGGTGAATTTGCTGTGGAAAAAATCTTTGTTACAATACGAAGAAGAGGTGGTCTGCCTGCCTTAAGGTGAATGATAGGAAATGTGCCAGGAGGCCATGGTGGTCTGGCCATCTCTGTTCTTACTATTTCCAAAAGGGTTTTGATATTCATCTTTTATAGCAACAGACCTAAAAGATTTGCCATAGCAGAGAGCAGGTCTATCTCATCAAGGGAGAAGATATCTTCCTCTTTCTTGTTGACTACCACAACTACCCCCTTTATTCTATTGCCCTTTCTAATCGGCACAGAGAGGAGTGATCTTGTTTCAATGCCTATCATTTTACTAATCTCCTTCTGGCGAATGGGGCTTTTGGGCAGTTCAAAGGCAAACCTCGGTTCATTCAATTCTGCGGTAGAGCCAATAATTCCTTCTCCTTGTTTGATTCTCATATCCTTAATCTCCTTTGTTTTCTCTCCTCGCTTTGTTTTAATAAACAGTTCTTTGCTTTCATTTATTGAAAAGAGTATCCCTGTTTCTACATCCATAATAGTAACTATCAAATCCATAATCTGATTCAGCGAATCTTCTAAATTGGCGGATGAACCAATCAAGCCGCAGGCTTTTCTGATCGCCTTCAACCTTATATCCGTTATATTTAATGCCTGATGTGAAGTGACAAATTCCTTTACCAACCTGGCATTCTCCAATGCATTTGTAGCAACTATGTCTATATTATAGACTATTCTCTTATCGCCATCAGTAAATCCTTTAGCCTCTTTATTGCAGATAGCGATCATCCCTATGGGTTTTTCCTGGATTATCAAAGGCACACAAAGGGATGAGGCAAAAACTTCTGACCCTATCTCAAGTCTGCCAAAATAAAGAGAGAGCGAATCAAAGGTCTCTTTGATAATCCCGGTTATGGGTATCCTGGTTACTTTGGGTATTTTAATAGCCTCTGAGGCAATCAACTCCAAGCTTAACCCTTCTGCATCAATGAGCATTAAAAAGACTGCCTCTGCATTTAGTCGCCTCTTCACCTCCTTAGCTATCTTCTCTGATAGCCTTTGCAGGTCTATCTCACCGGCTACATCTTCAATTATATTATACAAGAGACTGAGGTCTGCATTTGCCTTTCTCAGTTCCAGACTAAGGCTTTTTTTGGGATTATATTCTATCATTGGATGACTCCTTCTTCTTTCAATCCTTCCACAAAGGCTTCTACAATCTGGGGATCATACCATTCATTTATATGTTGCTTAAGTTCCTCAATGGCCTCTTCTTTTGTCTGTGTTTTTGGATGATATGGCCGTGGAAATATCATCGCATCAAAAGAGTCAGCTACCCTCATAATCCGAGCCAAAAGAGGGATTTTTTCTCCAATTAAACCATCAGGATAACCTTTTCCATTGAAATTTTCATGATGATGCCTTATTCCTAATTTTACATCTTCATCTATAAAATCCAGTGGTTTGATATTTTCATATCCCTTTACAGGATGCTCCTTCATAACCTTCCACTCTTCCTCACAGAGACAACACGGTTTATTCACAATAAAGTCATTAACTCCAATCTTCCCTATATCATGCAATTGAGCCACAACCCTTATTTTATCTATCATGCTCTCTTCCAATTCTTTCTTCTCCTTTATCTTCTTAACAATAAGAACTGCATATTCGGCAACATGTTCCGAGTGCTGTTGAGTATATCGACTCTTTGATTCCAAAGTTTTACCAATTACCTGTAAGGTTTGAAAATAGGTTGTCTGTAAATTTTTATATAATTTGGCATTCTCAACAGCATGTCTGATTATACTGCCTACAAGGGCTATATTCTGAATCACTCTCTTATCGCCATCAGTAAATCCTTTAGCCTCTTTATTGCAGATAGCGATCATCCCTATGGGTTTTTCCTGGATTATCAAAGGCACACAAAGGGATGAGGCAAAAACTTCTGACCCTATCTTAAGTCTGCCAAAATGAAGAGAGGGCGAATCAAAGGTCTCTTTGATAATCCCGGTTATGGGTATCCTGGTTACTTTGGGTATTTTAATAGCCTCTGAGGCAATCAACTCCAAGCTTAACCCTTCTGCATCAATGAGCATTAAAAAGACTGCCTCTGCATTTAGTCGCCTCTTCACCTCCTTAGCTATCTTCTCTGATAGCCTTTGTAGGTCTATCTCACCGGCTATATCTTCAATTATATTATACAAGAGACTGAGGTCTGCATTTGCCTTTCTCAGTTCCAGACTAAGGCTTTTTTTGGCATCCATATCTATACCCCTAACATATTTTTTGCCTTTTCTACTAACTCTATGGTATCAAGCGGTTTTCTAAAAAAGGGAATCTCCATACTCTCTGCCTTCCTCTTTACCTCCATATAGTCTATCCGACAGGTGACGATAATTATTTTGATATCCTTTGTTTCGGGATTAGCCTTCAGATCGTCTAAAACCCTTATTCCTTCCTCCCTGTTTTCCATCTCGCCACTCCTTGAAGGGAGGATGATGTCTAATACTATCAGATCAGGCTTCTCTTCCTCTGCCCTTTTCTTTCCATCATCTCCATTCATCGCGGTGATAACCTCAAACCCTCCTTGTTCATCAAACTCATCCCTGGTGATCTTCAAAAATGCTGGGTCATCATCTATTATCAGTATTTTCTTTTTCTCCATTTTCTCCTCCTTTATATCTTTGGTAAAGTAAATATAAACTTCGTTTTTCTCTCCTCAGGGTTACTTTCTACCCAGATATTTCCATTGTGGGTTTTGATATAGCTCCTGGCAATGGTAAGACCCAGACCCATTCCTCCTTTTGGCATTTCTCCCTCTCCTGGTTTTGCACGATAGAACCCCTCAAATATCCTTTTCCTCTCTGGTTCAGGGATTGGTCTGCCATAATTGACCACCTCTATCTGAACAGCATCTATCTTCTCAGATAGGTTTATCTCTATCTCTTTCTTCTCATCAGAGAACTTGATGGCATTACTAATCAGGTTTTGGAGGACAGTACCAATCTTCACCCTATCAATCGGAATCTTGATGCTGGTGGTAATATTCTCTTTTATCTCTAAGCCCTTCTCTTTTAAGGCCTGGGAGAATAAGGCAACACTTTTTTTAATCACACCAGAGAGATCAAGCTCTTCTTTGACAATCTCCATCCTGCCTGTTTCTATTAAGGAGAAGTTGACCATATTCTCCACAATCTCCCGATACACCCTTACCTGCTGAGCTATGGTTATTAGGTATTTCTTCATCTTGTCTGAATCCATACAGCTCTCTATGAGTTTTTTGGCATACATATCAAGGTTGCTTAAGGGAGTCATTAAGGTATGGGAGAGGTGATATAGTATCTCAGACTTCGCTTTGGTCTCTTTTTCTAATCTTTGAATCAGGTTAAGATTGGTCATTACAAGAGTCATATAGCCCACTACTACCTCAACAAATCTCTTCTCTTCTTCATTAAAAGGCTCAATGTATTTAGAGGGTGGTTTAATAACCATCATTACCCCTAAAAACTCTTCCTTTTTTTGAATGGGAATCCCGATAAATGTATCTCCTGTTATCTGTTCTCTGGTCTGAGCTACTATCCCAATTGTCCCTTCTCCTATTTTTAATTCAGTTGGTACTAATATCCGCTCATCTATCTCTATCCCCTTGCAAACCTTAAGAATTAACCTTTCCCTTTCTTCTTCATACAGATATATGCTCCAATTCATCCTTAGTGTCTCACTTATAATACTGCCTATAGCCATTAAGAATGCTTCTAAGTCATAGGTTTCACCTATTTTTTTAACCATACTCCTATAAAATTCATCCAGGTTCTTGATTCGTGAGTTTAACTTCTCAAACAGCGTTGTCTTTTCAATGGCAATAGCGGCCTGATTGGCAAAAACAGAGAGTAACTCTATGTCAAAAGATGTGATTGGTTTTTGGTCGTATTTTCTATCCGTGATTATAACCCCCATTGCCTTATCCTTACCAATCAAGGGGACAATGGCAAAGGCATCTGCGGCAAGGTCTCCTAACAATCCCTTTATCTCAGGAGAAACTTCTTTGAGATTGAGCGGCTTTCTTTCCATCAGGCTTTGAATAAATATACTTTGTGTATCCAAAGAAATCACCTTTCTTCTGACTATCCTATTTATCTCTGAGTCAAGCAGGAATTCTTTTTCCCTCTCATATCTTAAGAGATAATCACTGAAGGTAACCTTATTTGTGATAGCATCTTCCCACATCTGGCGGGCTTCTTCGCCACTGATAGGTCCAATAGCCATTCGTCCCTCCAGGATATTCCTGCGCTCATCCCTTAAGAAGAGCATAGCCCTGTTAAACCCCAATCCTTCTCCAATAGTGATACCACTCAGAATTGTATAGAACATCTTATCTAAATCTGTCTCATTCTGGATTATGGTACTTACTTCATATAAAACTGTTGTCTTCTGCCTCTGGATTTCAATCTCCTTAAAGAAACAGGCATTCTTAAGAGCAACTGCTGCCTGAAGGGCAAACAATCTATACATTGTCTTTTCTTCCTCAGGGAAATAATGAGTGTTTCTGTAGTTGACAAACATAATTCCAATAACCTTATCTCCAGACTTCAATAATAATACGGCTGAGGATTTAATATTTTCTCGATTGACGAACTCACCTGACATAATCTTATCATTCTTAGCATCATCAGCAAAATGATCTCCTGCTTTCTCAATTGCCTTCAGTATGTTACTCTTTCTTGAGTTTATTGGCCCGCTCATCTTATTGGGTTCATTCACCCCAAATACAATTTCTAATTGGAACTCATCAAGCTCTGAATTATAGGTATATATGGCAAGGGCATCTGCCCCAAGTATCTCTATTGCCTTCTTAGCGATTGTTCCCAATAAAGGTGTCAATTCAATTTCAGATGTAAGAGATGTTCCTGTCTCTTGCAGGCTGGTCAATACCTTTGTTGTTCCCTGGATACTTCTGGCATTATTGACCACTATAGATGCCTCCTGGGCAAGAGCGGTCAATATCCGTTCATGCCAGGAATGAAAGGTGTTTTTGTTATGGCTTGCTACATGAATTGCACCTATTATTTTTTCATTATGCATTAGAGGAACATTGAGGGTTGACCCTACATCCTTTGAAAATAGCCATCTTTCTTCCTTTTCAGTATCTGGGATCAGGAGAGATTCGCCTGCCTTAAAGACATGACCAATTGCTCCCTCTTCAGGGCTTACATGTTTATGGCAATGTTCCTTTATTCTCTCAAACTCCTTACAATGAAACTCTCGGCTCAACTCATTGGTTACAGGGTCCAACAACAATAAACAACTCCTATCTGCTGAGGTAATCTCACGGCTCTTATCTGTTATTATTTGTAAAACCTTTTTGAAATCATATCCAGATGAGTTTATTTTTACCAACATATCGTTTATTATCTCAAGCTCTTCAGACTTCATAAAAAATGATATGATTTCTGCTGCTGATTCTATTTGGGACTGAACATCTTTAACTAACTCCTTAGATATCAAAGGAATATTTTTATAGGCATCAATAAACTCTTCTTTTCTCTCTTGTAATTCTAATTTTGTAAGCCTTTCTTTAATCTTCTCTTCAGGAATATCTTCAGATAGCCGTCTGGAAGGGACAAAGACAATGGCTATATGCTTACTATCTATAACTATCGGGGTACTAATGTGTATCAAGTCAATAGGACAATCTGGGCAGGCCTCCAGAGATTCACAGAATCTTTCACATAGATGGGTAATACAGGTGTCACCCACAGCAAAGATAAAGCCTCCTTTCAGATCTTTGATAATCCCTGCTTTGATAGTATGCTCAAGAAACCTTCGAATAACTTCTTGTTGCCTCAACATACTTCATATATTATCACAAATTGTCCAGCAGAGTCAATCTCTAATTTGACTATAAATTTGACTACAAAAAAATGTATCTACACATACTTTTGAGGAAAAGTTGATTTTTCAAGACAAAGAATTTAATTAGGAATGGGGCTTTCCAACATAGGAAAGGGAATCAAGTTTATCAGCAAAAATGAAG
>JASEHO010000023.1 GCA_030018505.1 bacterium | reverse complement strand
GATACATCAGGAATTACAGAAGATGGGAGTAAGAACAGGTTATTCAACAGTCAAGGATGCAGGCGGAACCTTAAAGGAATAGGTAACATCCCTTACCTGCTTGCCATTCACATAAGCGTCTGCCCTGACCACACAGATTCCACCCATTATATTGTAGGGGACAGTGAAGGTGGCGTATTTGGTGATAGAGCCGTAAGGGGCATATGTTAGTCCAGACCCAGAAACGCCAGATGCTATGCCTTCCTGATATTGGAACATCCGTAACAGTTATAGCAGTGCTACTATTAGAAGCTACATAGATAGGGGCAAGTAAGGTTCTGTGGCTATGGGTTATATCCCAGGATATATTCACTGTTCCACCTTCATTGCTTTTGTTGTAGAGATTGATGACGAAATCAGCTTTGCTTTCGGCCACAAGCTCATGACCTGGCGCACCAATGGAGTAAGAGAGACCCGGTTGTGGTTTTGGCCCGAGGTCAGGTTTGGCAACAGCAAACCTTTCTGCAGCGATCTCTTGCTGGATAGGGTTGTTGCTGGCGTCCAAAAGGGTGTAGCAAATGGTGTAGAGACCAAGGGTGTTTCCTGCGGTGTGGGTGAAGGTATGGGTGGACATTGAATTAGAGAGTAGAGAGTAGGGAGTAGGGAGTAGGGAGGAAAAGGATTTGTCAGGATTGAGGATTTTTATTTTGACATTTGAGGCGGTTTGGGTTGAGTAGTTAAGGAGGGTGACAGAAAGATTGGTTGAAGAACCTGGAGAAAACTCAGGAATAGTTCCTTCTGGGTCCTTGGCCCAGGTGATGATGTCTTGTATTAGGGCAAGCTCATTAGCGGATGCCTGGGAATAAATGAATCCCTGGTCTGAGTAAAGGCTGGTGGCTATTACCCTGCCTTTTCCGTAGGGATACATGATCATAGCAGGCAGTTTGTTCTTTGTCCGCATCAGCAAAATGGTAGTTGAGCCAGGCCATTGGGTGAAGTAGCCATCGCAGTTTGCAGTCAAGTATAATCCCGTCTGGCCTGCAAAAATAGGATGGGCTGTCTCTACATAGACTGCATTTGACCAACAGGACTGATCTTCCCGCCAACCATAGCCTCCTACTTCACTTGTCGGCAGGGCTGTGAAGTCATACCCCATCTGCTGAGAGAAGCAGACTATAGTCCCGCCCTCATCTGCATACCTTGCCAGGGCCTCCCTGAATTGGGCTGATCCATCGAGGCCGTAGAGGCCGCCACTTCCAATGAACAGGATAGAATGGTCATCGGCTGTCCCTGATGGCAGGGTGGTATCGTGAATAGCATAAGGCTCGCCTAATTTCTCCAGGAGTAAGGCTATATGATCAAAATAACCGTTCATAAGAATGGCACAAGGCGCATATCCTGAAGGATGAATAGGAACCCCATTAACCGTAGAGACATCCACAGTATCATCAGGTCGGTCACCTCCAGCCCGATTACAGATATTCCTTCTATTTTGGCGATGGTTGCTTCCGCAACCAGGATTGGCCGGTGCTCCAGCACAAAACTCTATTGCCTTCTTCTTTAATCTCTTTTTGAGCTCCTCAATAAGTTCTTCGGTCCCCAATGCATCACCTACTGCTTCTTTAACCTTATCTCCCAATTGATCCTTGAGGTAATCCAGAATAGCCTCTTTGGCGCCCTTAGCAGCCAGCTCTGCCAATTCTTCAGCTATCTTTTTAGGCAGGGTAACGCCATTTATGACACCCTTAACCACGGCAAGGGCCACATCGAACAATGCCTCCTTGGCTTCTTCAAATTTATCCGGGTCCATCTGAACCGCCCAGCGAACCGGCCGACCATGCCGCTCCTTTGTTGTCTTGCATGCCTCGTTTATCCTCTCATCCAGTTTTCGCATCTCCTCGGCTGATGGCCTGTGCGGATTTCTGCATCTATGGTTAAAATATCCATTTGTTACCCATTTATTACATCCGGTGCACTTATAGCATGTACATTTCTTGCCAATACCCAAAAAATTTCCCAGGCTCTTTCCGCACCTGCCACAATTTTTCAGTCCCCATGGATCGTGGCAGTTTACAGGGTCATTCTTGCAATAGCTATAAAGGTTTCCTTCTTCATAATCTCGAACCAGATCTTCGGATATGAACCTGCCTATCTCAGGGTCATAGTATCTTGCCCGATTGAAATAGAGACCGCTCTCCCTATCCAATTCCCTGCCGGTAAATCCGAATGGATTGGTAATGGTGCCTGTCTGATTGGTTATATTCCCGAAAGGATCGTATCTATATGAGGCGACTATATCTCCGTCTAAATTCGTAAGGGCTACGATACTACCCAGACCATTCGCAAGATAGAAATAGGTTTCTGTCCCCCTTCCCTTTTTCCCCCTTTTTCCCCAAGTCTAAGGCTATCCCTTTCTCAGGGATATGAAAATCCATATACTCCAAATTAAATGATCCATTACTCGTATCAATCAAATGCTCCTGAGCAACCGATGCTTGAGCAATCAAACCAAACAACAAACTACAAACTATCTTTTTCATATTTTCTCCTTCAATTTTAACCAATCCTGGATTTCTTTGGAAAACGATGGAAACACCTCAAAGGCTGCAATAAAATTCTTATACACCTCTGAGGCATCTATCCCTATATACTCATGGATCAGGATATTCCGAAATCCTCCCAGCCCTTTTATCTTCTCGTATAAATCCTCTGAGATAACACTATTTTCTTTCAAAGACTTCAAAGAATCTTCGTATGTATCGGGATAGAGACCGAATGATCCTGAAAGAATATGATCGGCTATATCAAAAATCATCTCAGAGGCTGCAATCAATCCTCTTTCTATAATCCACCTAAGGCTTAAAGAGGCTTCGATCTCTTCTTCTGTTTTGGAACGATATTTGTCAAGCTCACAAAGAATGGTATCAAGCTCTTTTGCTCGGTTCAGCACAGAATCATACTTTAAGACCATCTCTCCGTCCTTTCAAAAAGCATTTCTCTTTGCCTCTTCCTTCTTACTTCGGCATCCTGGTATTTCTTAATGACAGAAAGTTCAAATCTATTCTCTTCCTCATCATCTTTTTTATAAAGGAGTACACCATTTTTTACTACCTCAAAACGAAGCAGAGAAGACGCAGATTTTAGATTCACAAGATCGATTCTTTGTGAATTCATGACCTCGTAAAGTTTTCCTCTAAGTCTGCTTAAATCCTTCTCCTTGGTCAAGACAGCGATATCTAAATCTTCTCCCTTTTCTCTTGTCGATGAACCAAAGAGATAGGCCAGGGATATATCAAAGTCCTCAAACCGCATGCTGCCCAGCCTCTCTCTATAATTATCAGGCAAGGGCCTGAATCTCTTCCATCTCTCTTTTATGCTCATTCTCTTTATTCTTTACTTCAGCTTCAAAAGTGGAAGATATGGTGATTCTGGTCTTGGACCTACAGTTTGATTGGTGCAGTCAACAACAAAATCAAGTTCTTCCAATATAACTTGACCTATTAACGGTTCGCTGAGTGGTGGGCCAACAATCGCTTCTGTAATCATAAATCTGTCGTCTATCGTAATCTTTACGGAACCTGCAATTGGCCTCTCTTCCTTCCTTTCATCTACATAGGTGACAATCGCCCGACGCAATATTGAAAGCCCTAATTTTTCAACCATTTCCTGAGGCAACATCAACATCACGCATCCTGTGTCCACCATTGCCTCTGTTTCAAGCCCTTTAATCTCTTCTTTCTTTATGTAGCCTGCTTCAGCCGCAAATATCTCTCCATAGTTCTGAAGAAATACCTTCTTCTTTACCTCTCCCATATTATATCTCCTTAGTATTTCTCGTTATTTTCATCCAGATATTCTTTAGCAACCTTGGCAAGCCTCTGATGAATCTTCCATCCTTCATGAAGAAAGCCTTTTATGGAACTCCATCTTATGTCAAGATACTCATGGGCAAGGATATTTCTCAGACGAACAGTCTGACCCAACGATAAAGCGTCTTCCTCATTGATCAATCCTGCTGTATGCAGAGAAAGAAAGTATTTGGCATATGTATCAGGTATTAAAAGATCTTCTGTAATAAGAATTATCTTTGCCAGATCCAAAGAGGAGTTGACTATATTTTCAATGCACCTTTCTAAGTTTCGTCTGCAATCTCGATCTTTAGAATAGACTGCAAAATCAACCTTCGTAAACTTTGCTTCAAAATCCTCTATTTCAGTGGAGATAAAATCCAATATCCTCAAAACACGCTCTCTATCTTCTCTTTCTAACATTCTTTCTCCTTAAAGCATCTAAATTAAATTCAATAAAATCTTCTGCCTCATTCGAGACCTCAAAAAGGAAATTTAAAAACCTACTCTTTTCTTTAATAGCAATAGGCTTACCTTTTCTAATAATTGACCAAGAAAGGACTGCTGGTGCACGATTCAGGATCACCACATCCACCTCTCTTTTAAAGATATTTTCTAAATCTTGCCATATCGTAAATTCCAACCTTCTATTTTCCTCTTTAAGCAAAACAGCAATATCTACATCTGAATCACAAGATGCCTTATCTTTTGCCATAGAGCCAAAAAGGTAGCATGCAAAGACATCCTTTTTCTTTTCAAAGTAATCAGTAAGAGAGGTCAATTCTATATTCATCTTTATTTTTTCCGTTCTTTCATTCTTATTTTTTCTTTCTCTGTGGTCTCTTAAGTCCTCTGTGGCTAATCTTATCTGATTATTCCTACCTTGCCCCTCTTCTTCCAGCCCTCACCTTGAGCAACATAGATTTGGTCATCCCCCTCCTTGTAATCCCAATCTTTATACTATTGCCATTAATGCTTTTCTGCATAAGCAAAGGTCGGTTTTCCGTCTGATTTGAGCAGCCCCCCTTCTCTGCAGGAGACAACCGAAACATAATCTGGGTCAAAGACAAGGTGGAATGCGGCACCATAAAGGTCAGAAAACCCCTCAGCCACAATATCGACTGTGAAGGGCTTAAGAGAAGTGCAAGTGATGGTTGATGGGTCAACCTTTACGGTTGCTGCATAAGAAGTAGTAAGTAGTAAGTAGTAAGTAGTAAGTAGTAAAAATGGTTGTCCAATAAGTTTTTTCATTTTATTTGTCCTTAAACCAATATTCATAAAATTCTTTTGCTGTATCAACAACCATCAATGTTTTTTTTGATGCCTCCGTAGCATCTTCTTTGCGATACTCTTCATAAGGAATCCAAATATTGCCATGATCGATTCCAGGATACCTGCTTAAACTTACCTCTGGTTCTATCTCTTCATTTATTATAGCGATTTTTTTGAGTCGAGCCTTCCACTCTTTTTCTACTTCTACCTTTTCTATCTCTTCCAGAAGAACCTCTCCAATAAAATGGGTCTTCTTGAATATCCCAAAAGAGATCAACACAGATTTTATAGCTTTTTCTGCTGCCTGTTGAAAATGATAGACAGATTTGTCAAAAAAGCCTTCTTCTTTAAGCTTTTCTCCAATTTGATAGTCTCGCTCGCCATCGACAAGCATAACCCTGGCAAAATCCTTCTGGCTTACCTCAGAGAGATAGGATGCCGAACGCATAGCTACAGGAAATCTCCAGCCGTCATCCAATTTCTCAACACCCTTTAGAAGGATATACTTATCAGTCTCTTTTATAAGGGGTTTTATAAACTCTTTATCAAAGATAATCTCTCCTTCGGTCGCTACATCAAGATAAAGAGGATTGTAGTTTTCAAAATTACTCCTGGCTTCTTCTTCTGTGACTAAAAGAATGTCCAAAGGCAGTCCCAATGAAAACCCTTTTTTTATGGCTGCTATCTCTTTGCCCCTTTTAATCCTTCTTGAATGAATTCCCCTGGCCACAACCAAAAGATCAATATCCGAATCCTCCTGATTCATCTTCTTTGCCCAAGAGCCATATAACACCACTGAGACAATCTCAAGAGGCACCCGCTTTATCCTATTCTGTATTTGAATCCCAATATCTTTTTGCATCTTTTAATTTTTACTTTTTATTTCCTCTGTGGCCAAGCGATACATATCCGCCACCCATTTGCCATCGTGGGCAGGGTTGCCGATAACGGACTGACTCTTAGGATCAACAACAAAATCAAGCGCTTCCAATAATAGGTAGCCAATTAAAGCCGGAGTGTCGTCATCATTTTCCATCACCTCCATCACAAAGGTGCGGCCATTTAGTTCGATCTGAGCACCCTCAAAGGTCTTCCGCTTTGCCGGGCCATTGGCTGTTTTGATATTTACCGTATTGTGAAACCGCAGCCCAAGGGTTTCAATATCTTTTTTACCAATACAAACATAGGTTGCGCCTGTATCCACGATAGCATCAACCTCTACGGAGCGGACTTGATCCTTGTCTTTTGTTGCCACATCCACATAATTCCGGACGATCAGCTTTTCAGTTATTCTACCCATTTTACTTCCATCCACCTATAAATGCTCTTCCAGCACCAACACCTCTATTTCATCGATCCTTTTTAGATTTTTATCATTGGTTACAAAAAGCGTTCCATTATTTTCTATTCCTACTGCAAGCTGTATGGCATCAGGTGTTTTTATTTCATATTGTGCCCTCAACTCTGCTGCCTTTTCTGCAATTATTGGATCTATGGAATAAGCGATAAAATTGTTTGATCCCAGAAGAAACTGCCGATATTTCTCAACTATATCCTTCCGTCCTCTTCTCAATGGTTGCGCAAGAACTTCTATAAGTGTAATCACTGATGAAAAAGCATTGTAGTCAGAATTATCCCTTATTACCCTAAATATCTTTTCGGTAATTCCACCGAAATCTTTATGTTCCTCAATAAAGTAAATGATTGAAGCGGTATCAAACATTATCCTTCTATGTCCGCTAATCGCCCCCTCTATTCCCATAATGCCCTTTCCTTATTGACATATTCTTGGGCATCTATTCCTTCCCAAACCTCTTTTCCTACCCCTTTCATATTGTAGATATTAACCATTTGGTTGCTCTCAATATATGGAGAGAGTTCCAGTATTAGCTTAGAGAGAAGAATCATCTTTTCATTATTTGCAAGCCCTGAAATCTCTTTATAGAGTGCTTTTTTGATCATTTAACCCCTCCCTCAATAATTTAATATTCATAATTCGTTACCTCACCACAACCCTTCCCAGCACCTTATCCTTCTTGCCGCCTACATAGCTTGCCTCTACCTGATAGAAATAAAGGCCTGTGGCTACATCCATATTTATCTTAAGGGTGTTCACTCCACTTGCCCTTCTCGTATCAACGGATCAAACCTTTTGACCTACGATGTTATAGACATTTACGCTTACATCAGCATTCTGGGGAAGGTTGAGATTCAGAATAAGGCTGCTGTTCTCTATGTAGTTTGAACCAAAGACGGATAGAGCGGCTGTCTGCGGAACTACATTGATCGTAATATCAGGGGAATTCATATCCATTATGGAAAGGCCCGAATCTTGCGCGGCGATATTGGTCAGCCCGATCTTTCTTGAACCCGCATCCATTGCCTTCAAGGTAATGATGGCGACGCATCCCGAACCACTCACACCGCCTTCCTTTCTGGCTATACCAACCGTGGTCCTATCCTGACTTATCAAGAAAAGATTACTAACATCAACAAGGAATGAGCCGGAAGCAACCCTCACAATCTCAAACCCGCTTGCGTCAATATCAAAACCAAAGGCAAATTTGATACCTCATCGACAAAAAGTTCGACAAAATCGGTCTGTGGCAAAATTATTTCATAATTTACCCCAGAAATTGCATCTGTCCTTATATTGGACACAGTCGCCGTAACGCTTGTCGCGCTCCCCTGCTCAGCCGCACCTCCCCAATTAACCGTCAGGGAAAGTGTCCCTGCCGCATCCACCCTTGCCCCCAAAATCATCCCCAAAACTACTACCAACCAAACCAAACTTTTTCATTTTTTCCTCCTATTTATTTTTAAGATTCTACAATATTACCATTAAATTAAAAAATTGTCTATCATTATTTTGTAACAATTATAAAAATAAAAAAAATGGTCTTGTCAATGCCGGCGGTCACACTTTTTAAAAAATCTTGAAATTTTTTTTAATGAGCTAAATTCCCATATTCCCTTATGTCTATACCGAGCAAGCAACTGTTATTTAAGTTACAAAAAAAATATTGAAAAGAGAGCTGTTTTGGCAGTATTATTATTTTCGGACTAACTTAATGGCATACAAAGACTTACGCAGTTTTATAAAGAGACTTGAGGAAAATGGTGCTTTACGAAAGATAAAGGAGCCCGTTAGCTCTGAGCTGGAGATTACAGAGATTGCTGATAGGGTGGTGAAAAGTAGGGGTACTGCCTTACTCTTTGAAAATGTTAAGGGACATAATTTTCCTGTCCTGATAAATGCTTTTGGCTCAAGCAAGAGGATAGAATTGGCTTTGGGCAATATAGACCAGATAACAGAAAGAATAACGGAGCTTTTGGCTTTTGAGCCTCCAAAGGGTTTATTAGAAAAGGTCTTGCTCCTGCCAAAGCTCCATCAGATGAGCCAGTTTATCCCAAAGAAGGTAAAAAATGGCCCTTGCCAGGAGGTGATAGTCAAAGAGCCTAATATCCTTAAGTTTCCAATCTTAAAATGCTGGCCAGGTGATGGAGGCAGGTTTATCACCCTACCTATGGTCTTTACTGCCGACCCAGAGACAGGCAAAAGGAATGTGGGAATGTATAGGATGCAGGTCTATGATGAGGCAACCTGTGGGATGCACTGGCATATCCATAAAGGCGGGGCAAAGCACTATAGAAGATACTGCGAGTTGAATAAGAGGATGGAAGTTGCTGTAGCCTTAGGAGGGGATCCAGCTACAATCTATGCCTCCACAGCCCCTCTGCCAGATGGCATAGATGAGATGCTCTTTGCAGGTTTTTTGCGGAAAGAACCAGTAGAATTGGTAAAGTGCGAGACAATAGACTTAGAGGTTCCAGCCCAAGCTGAGATAGTCCTGGAAGGCTATGTGGAGCCTAATGAGCTGAGAGAAGAGGGCCCATTTGGAGACCACACTGGCTTCTATTCACCAAAAGACCTATATCCTGTTTTTCACATAAACTGCATCACTCACAGAAAAGATGCCATTTATCCTGCTACTATTGTCGGAAAGCCACCAATGGAGGACTGCTTCTTAGCAAAAGCCACAGAGAGAATCTTCTTGCCGTTATTAAAATTTCAGCTTCCAGAGATAATTGATATTAACCTGCCTATAGAAGGCGTCTTTCATAACTGTGCCATTGTCTCCATCAAAAAGGAGTATCCTGGCCAGGCAAAGAAGGTGATGCATTCCCTCTGGGGCATGGGACAGATGATGTTCACCAAGATAATCATTGTTGTTGACAGCGATATTAACATTCAAAATCTCTCAGATGTTGCCTGGAAGGTCTTCAATAATATTGACCCAAAGAATGATATTCTCCTCTCTGAAGGCCCATTAGATGTCCTTGACCATGCCAGCAATATATCAGACTATGGCACAAAGGTAGGTATAGATGCGACCAGAAAAGATAAGAGCGAAGGAAGAACAAGGGCATGGCCAGATGAGATACAGATGCTTCCAGAGATAAAGCAACTGGTAGATGAAAGATGGAAGCTATATGAGATATAGGTATGCCTCTGAATATACCGAGAAAGCGACAGATTTCCAAAAGATTAAGTGCCGGTCTTTCAAGTAAGTTGACCTTTTTATTCTTTCTTTTATTAGATTAGTGAATTAAGAAAATAGGTTGCTGTCCCCTATATTCCCCCCTATATTCCCCTATATTCCTAAGATTAACACTAAAGCCACCAACCCTTTTTTCAGAGTGCCTATCAATGCTTTCTTTTTAGTCCCAATCTTTCAAAGGTAGTATCAAAGAAGAGTACATCACCATAGTCTGAAACAGATTCTTTTTTCAATAACCAAAAAACCTTGACAAAAGGTTTCCGTTTAGTTATACTTCATCAAACTTTCTACAAGGAAGCTTAATTCTAAAGAAAGAGTCTTGGTTACAGAAATAAGCATAAATAAGGAGATAATCAAAGATGTTAATGCCCAAAAGGGTCAAGTTTAGAAAACAACATCGCGGCAAGAGAGGCGGAGTAGCTATAGCTGGAAGCGCTATCTCCTTTGGGGAGTTTGGACTTCAGGCACTGGAGCCAAACTGGATTACAGCCCGGCAGATAGAATCTGCTCGTGTTGCTATGACACGGCATGTAAAGAGGGGTGGAAAGATATGGATACGGATATTTCCAGATAAGCCAATAACCAAAAAGCCTGCGGAGACAAGAATGGGAAAGGGCAAAGGTGCTCCTGAGGGTTGGGTGGCAGTAGTAAAACCTGGCAGGATTCTTTTTGAAATGGCTGGGGTAACTCCTGAAACAGCAAAAGAGGCTTTTCGGCTGGCCAGTCATAAGTTGCCTATTAAAACAAGGATTTTGGTGAGAGAATGAAGACAAAAGAACTGAGAACATTAGGAAAAGAAGAATTATTAGAAAAGAAAAAGGAGTTTTCCTCTGAATTGTTAAACCTTCGTCATCAAAAAGTGATAAAAGGGTTGGAGAAGCCTCATAAAATAAAGGAGATGAAGCGATCTGTGGCTACAATCAATACCTTACTAAAAGAAGAGGAATTAAAAGGGAGGAAGATATAATGGGAGAGAGAAAAAAGAGAATAGGTGTTGTCTTGTCTGATAAGATGCAGAGGACTGTGGTTGTCCAAGGAGAGACTACAATTCAACACCCGGTATATAAAAAGTATATCAAGAGAAGAACAAAGTATTATGCGGACAATTCAATTGGGGCAAAGACAGGCGACAAGGTAAAGATAGTAGAGACAAGACCATTATCTGCTATGAAAAGATGGCAGGTTATAGAGGTGCTTAAATGATTCAACTGCAGACAAGGCTTAATGTTATTGATAATAGTGGGGCAAGAAAGATTATGTGCATCCATGTTTTGGGTGGTTCAAAAAGAAGATATGCCAGGCTCGGCGATATAATCGTTGCTTGTGTCAAAGATGCAATTCCCACAGCTCAGGTTAAAGATGGAACTGTGGTTAAGGCTGTTGTTGCCAGGACAAAGAAGGAGCAGAGAAGAGAGGATGGTTCATATATCAAGTTTGATGAGAATGCGGCTGTTATCATAGATAAAGACGGAAATCCTGTGGGAACGCGAATCTTTGGTCCAGTAGCCAGAGAACTGAGGGCAAAGGGGTTTATGAAGATTATCACCCTTGCTCCGGAGGTAGTATGAGTCTCAAAATAAAGAAGGATGATCGGGTGATAGTCCTCTCTGGAAAGGATAAAGGAAAAGAGGGAAAGGTTATCAAGGTATTTCCAGATAAAGAGAAGCTTATAGTAGAAGGGGTAAATAGGGTAAAGAGACATAGCAAACCTACAGCGGCAAACAGACAGGGAGGAATCATTGAAAAAGAGCTACCTATGTGGCTTTGCAAGGTGCAGCTTTTGTGTCCAAACTGTGGAAAGGCAGTAAGATTCTCAGCATCAAAAAAAGATGATGGCAAGAAACTGCGGGTCTGCAAAGCCTGCCAGGAACCAATAGACAAAGGAGAATAAGGCAATGAAAAGACTATTTTTGTTGTGTGTAATGGGGATGGTTTTAGGAGGAGCTGGATTTTGTGAAGAGTTTTCTTATAAGCTCTTCTTTTTTGTGGGCACAGTAGAGGCAAGGAGAGGCACTGAGACATGGCATAAGGCGGTAATTAATTCTGTGTTTTTGCCTGGGGATGAGATACGAACAGGACCAGGCTCTGAGGCTGAATTGCGGGATACTGATAAGTCCATCATTAAGCTCAAGGAAAACACCCAGCTTACAATTCAAAGGTTTGATAGCGAGGAGAGTCTCTTCAAGGTTTGGGCTGGCAGGATCTGGATGAGGATGATAAGGCTAAAGTATGGGAATATGAAGGCATCTATCCATACCCCTACGGCTGTAGCTGGATTACGAGGAACAGAGTTTGCCACTGGTGTCTGGCTTGATGGCACAAGCGATTTCTTTGTCTTTGAAGGTGCTTTGGGTATAAGAGAGGTAGATCAGACAGAGGAGATCCTGCTTAATAGTGGTTTTAGGACAAGAGTCATTTCTGGCCAGGCTCCAACAGCACCAGAAGCCTTGACTGAGGAAGACTTCTCTCAGTGGCAGGAAAAAAAGCCTGCCGAAGAAAAACCAAAAGAAGAGGTTAAAAAAGAGAGGAAGGAGCTTGGTTGGCAGGCAATATATGGGGCAACTATGATTGATGACAAGCTCTACTATCAATTGGGAATCCTGCCAGAGTTAAAGTTTTGGAAATTTGGGCTTGGGTTGGACCTCTCGCTCTACTTTGATGAAGATGGGAAGACAAGGAAGAATGATTGGAAGGTGCAGAATAAGATTCTCTATCTTAGCTATGGAGAAAAAGAGAAGGGTTTTTATACAAGGGTAGGCTCTCTACCAGAGGTTACCTTAGGTCATGGCTTCATTATGAGCCGATATACCAATATGCTCTATTATCCTTCAACAAAGACCATTGGCGTAGAAGCCTCCTGGAATAGAAAGAAAGGAGGATTTAGTGCAGTCCTACCTGATGTTGATGAGGCTAAGTTAGTAGGTGGAAGGGTCTCTAAAAAGTTTGGCTGGTTTAATCTTGGTGCCACCTGCGTTTTTGACTCAAAGCCAGCAACCAAAACAACAGTTTATGGATGTGATGCAGAACTTCCCTTACCCCTTGATATAAAACTATACGGAGATATAGCCAAGATTGATAAGTATGGAATGGGCTTTGCCGCACCTGGTCTTTTGGCTAAAATCTTTGGGGCGGATTTCAGATTAGAGTATCGGAATATGGATAGTGATTTTATCCCAGCCTATTTTGACACCTTTTATGAGGATGTAAGGATGAAGAAGATAGGTTCATTAACCTCGCAAGGAGAGAAGAAAAAAGGGGTTTTTTCTGGACTTTCTTATAAGTTTTTCAATTATCTCTCCTTGTCTATGACTTATGAAAGTTACTCTAAAAAGGATCCTTCTTTATATTTGGGTTGTGGTTTAGTTAAAAAGATAGGAAGCCTGAACTCAGCCTCTATCTCTCTCTATAGAAAGGAGGCAAAGCCATTATTCTCTGACTTTAACCAGCCAAACACGATGTGGAGATTTGTTGCAGATTATCAATTAGCAGGACCAGTCAGTGCAGTCTATACCTATAAGGTTAACTATGATGAAAATGGGGTATCCTATCCCTCCTCATCTTTATCTACAAAGATTAGCTTTTAGTCAGGTAAGATACCTTTTTTTCCCAATCCTCTTTTCTCTTAGTTATAGCTTTCTGTTTGCTCAAAATCTCTTCTCTCAGTCTTATCAGCTGGAGGTTTCCTGTTCCTCCGATATGACTTCTTTTCTTTAAGGCTGCAGAAATCTCTCGGGTTTCAATCTTGTCCAATTCTTTGGCTACCTTCTTGTAAGCCTCTCTAAACGGCATTCCTTCTTTTGTTAACTCTATCGCTTTATCCTGGGCAAATATCTCTGGTGTGCAAGCCTTTCTCATTGCCTCCTCATTGGGTTTTAGGTTCTCAACTATCAAGCTGGCTATCTCTATAAGCTCTTCTGCTATATCAAGACCCTTAATGAATGGCTCCTTTGTCTCCTGAAAGTCCTGATTGTAACCTGAAGGAAGGCTATTGATAATAGAGATTACTTGAAAGACTAAAGAGATGAAGGTATTAGACCTTGCCCTTATAATTTCTAAGAAGGATGGATTCCTCTTCTGGGGCATAATGGATGAGCCAAGAAAGAACTCTTGGGGAAGTTGAAAATAGCTTAGTTCAGGAAGGAGAAAGAGGATAAGGTCGCTTGAAAATTTTGAGATATCAAGGACAACACCCAATAGACCCATCAGAAGGGATGCCTCTATCTTTCCTCGACTATTGTTCGTATAGAGGGTATTCCTCTGAACCCTTGAAAAGGAAAGAAGCTCTGCTGTGAGGTTTCTATCTAAAGGCAGAGGAATCCCATAGCTTGCACCTGAGCCCAGTGGAGACTGGTCGCAAAGCTCATAGCCTGCATCCATGATAATAAGATTGTCAAGAAGGCTTTCGCTAAAAGCCCCTGCCCAAAGACCCAGGGATGATGGCATAGCCTTCTGGAGGTGAGTCCTTCCTGGCATAGGAAGCATAGGGTATTTTTCAGCAAAGGTAAGAAAGGATAGGGAAAGAGAGATTGTCTTTTCTTCTATTGTCAGAAATCTTTCTTTGGCATAGAGCCTGATAGCGGTTAGGACCTGGTCGTTCCTTGACCTGGCAGTATGAATCTTTTTGGCAATATCAGAAAGTTGCTCTGTTAAGTGATTCTCTATCTTGGTGTGAACATCCTCATCCTCAGGCTGGATAATGAATCTTCCTTCTTTATCAAGTTCAATAATCTCAAGGAGACCTTTTTTCAGAAGAGAAAACTCCTCCTCAGTGAGTATGCCAATATCCAATAGCCCTCTGATATGGGCTATACTTCCCAGACAGTCAAATCTGACTAATGCTTGGTCTAAGAGGTAATCCTTTCCTACTACAAAGGCTTCTATCCTTTCGTTTGGCGTGTAATCTTTTTGCCAGAGCTTCATTACCAGTCTTCTTTGCACCACTTGATAGTCTTTTTCAAGCCCTCTTGCAAGCTCACCTTTGCTTCAAATTTCAGCTTCTTTTTGGCATTAAGAATGGAGGGAACCCTTCTTATTGTATCCTCAAACCCCTTACCATAATAGCTCTCATAAGAAGTTGGTGCAATCTCAGAGGAGGAACCTGTCAACTCCTTTATCAGCTCTGCCAATTGATATATTGAGGTCTCCTGGTTTGAGCCAATATTATAAACATCGCCCTCTGCGCCCTTTGTGGTGCAGGCTAAGATTGTTCCCCTGACTGTGTCATCAACATAAGTAAAGCACCTTGTCTGCCCTCCATCTCCATGAACAGTAATTGGCTTTCCCTTGAGCGCCTGCTTGATAAATCTGGCGACAACAGTACCATATCCCTTTTCATCTATTCTTGGACCATAGGAATTGAAGTACCTGACAATGACTACAGGCAGACCTTTCTTGGAATAGGCAAAGGCTAAGTGTTCATCTATTGCTTTTGAGGTAGAGTATGCCCATCTGTCAATCTTTGTTGAACCCAGAACCCTTTCTGTTTTATGCTCATCAAAGGGGATTTGGTTGGATTTTCCGTATATCTCGCTGGTTGAGGCAATGAGGGTTTTCTTCCAATACCTATGGGCAAGGTCAAGGATAATATCAGTGCCTTTAACATTTGTCTTGATTGAGGTCAATGGGTCATCGACAATATGCTTTACTCCGACTGCAGCAGCTAAATGATAAATTGCATCACATTCCTTGATAAGTTTTTCCATCAAGGGCTCATTTAAGACAGAGTCATTTGTAAACCGCAAATTAGAATTGCTGAGGTTATGCTTGATATTCTCCACATTTCCTGTAGTCAGATTATCAACCACACAAACCTCTTCCCCTGCGGCAAGAAGCCTATCTACCAAGCAAGAACCCAAAAAACCTGCTCCTCCTGTCACAAGTATCTTCATTTTGAATAAATTGTATACTAAAAACCAATGGCTGTCAATTAAATGGTAACCGCTTAAGCATCTCCATTAGGAGTGTCCAAATGGAGATAAATCATTTCAAATGCTAAATTTGCAATTTGCTAGTGAAATTTCTTATTATCCTTTCGGACACTA
>JASEHO010000022.1 GCA_030018505.1 bacterium | reverse complement strand
CAATGAATTCTATTGCTTGGTTGTTGCTTCACTTTTAGATGGGTAAATAGTTACAGATAAAGATAGTCTATAGTCTATAGTCTATATAAACTCACAACACTTAAAAAGTTTTTGGTAAGAACTGTTGCTTTCTCGGCATACCTTATGCTTTCTCTTGGCAAACGATTTTTTCTAAAGCAATTATAAGCAGAGGCAGATCATTCCTGATTGTGTCCCAAACTCTATCAAGGTCTATATCAAAGTAGCCGTGTATGAGCCGATGCCTCATTGTAACAATAATTGTCCATGGAACCTCTGGATATTTGTCTCTTGTCGTTCCTGACACCTTTGTAGCCGCCTCCCCAATAATTTCAATAGATTTTATAAGCGAGAGCGCTAGCATTCGGTCGCTATCAAGATCGCCTCGTCTCTTATTTTGGCAAAATAAGATTGACTCCCTTGCCGCATCCAACATATGTTGTATACGAATAATATCATCCTTTTGCATACTGCACCTTTGATTGATTGATTACTTCTTTCCGAAAATAACGGCTCAATTCCGCAGGTGTTCTCAAATCTACTTTGTGCCCTAGAATCTCTGATAGTTCGAGTTCCATGCTGGCTAACCGAAAAAAACCCACGACCTCTCCTGGTCCAAATTCCACAAGCACATCCACATCGCTTTCAGGGCCAAAGTCATCCCTGAGAACAGAACCAAAGACTGATAATTTGCGGATATTATTTTTTTGGCAAAATTCAGCTATTTCCTGTGTTGATAGGTTAATCTTTGTTCTATCCTGTCGAGTAGCCCTAACGATATTACTCATCTCCAAATGTCTCCTTAATACTTGTCTTCTCTTTGTTTTTGTTTCTCCTTTTAAGCCTTTCAGCTATCTTCTTTTTCACATTCTCCATAGCTTCTTGTATCTTCTCTTGGTTTTTTCCGCCACCTGTGGCAAAATCAGGTCTTCCTCCTCCTCCGCCACCTGTTAAACTTGTTAATTCTTTTATCAAGGCTCGCGCATCAATTCTATCTGTCAAATCATTAGTAACCCTCACTGCCCAAAGGACATTTTTCTCGCAAATTCCAGCCATAACCACACAACCTGTGCCAATCTTTGAGGCTATTACATCTACTACTGAGGCTATATCCTCCTTTCCTGCTCCATCTATCTGCTTACAGACAACCTTAATGCCTCCTATTTCAGAAGCAGACCCAATCATCTCATCAATATTGCTTAAAATGAGCCTCCTCTTCAGCCTTTCCATCTCTTTCTTTGCCTCATTGCTTGCCTTCATTGCCTCTATCCATCGTAAGGTTAGAGCCTCCTTCTCTGAGAGTGTTTCAGAATATGCCAGCCTTCCTGTTAATGCCTCAATCCTCCTTATGCCTGCGGCTACACCTTGTTCTGTAAGAATCTTAAATTGCCCAACAGAGCCTGACCTATCAAGGTGTGTCCCTCCACATAACTCAAGACTGAAGTTGCCTATCTTTACTACCCTAACCCTCTCTCCATACTCATCCTCAAATAAAGCTATAGCTCCCATCTTCTTTGCTTCCTCTAATGGAATATCCTCCAATATTTCTACCCCGGCATTCTCCATTATCTTCTGAACAACTATCTCCTCGCACCTTTCTATCTCCTGCTCATCCAACTTTTTCAGATGGGTAAAGTCAAACCTCATTCTATCCTCAGCCACCAATGAACCAGCCTGACGGATATGTTCGCCTAAAACCTGTCTTATGGCATAATGCAGGAGATGCGTGGCTGTATGTGCCCTTGAAATCTGCCTTCTCCTCTCTATATCTATTTTGGCAATAACCTTATCGCCTTCTTTGAATTCAGGGCTTATCTTGTGCAAGATTGCCCCTCCAAGCTTCTGGGCAGGCTCTACCTTTATCTTTTCTCCATCCCTTATCAGCCAACCAGTATCGCCTATCTGACCCCCAGACTCAGGATAAAATGGTGTTTTGTCAAGGATAACGCCGTCTTGAACAACCTTTATCACTGTTGCTTCTGTCTCTGTCTCTTTATACCCAATAAACTCTGTTATTAATAGTTCCATCTCTTCTACAGTTCCATTAGCTCTGGTAATCTTTGCAGAAGCTCTATCTCTTAATCTTGCCTTCTCTCTCAACTCAATAAACATTTCCTTATTATTAATGGTTGTTCCCCTTTCTCTTAACTCTTCTTCTACAAATTCAATGGGCAAGCCATAGGTATCATACAGCTCAAAGAGATCTGCTCCAGAGATAGCACCCTTGCTCAACTTCTCATCAAGCAGAGAAAGCCCATATTCTATTGTCTTTGAAAATCTCTCTTCTTCAAGGCTAATAATATTAGCTATGTAATCCCTTTTCTCCTTGAGGTAGGGAAAGATATTGACCACATCCACAACAAGCTGATAGAGAAAATTGCCAGAGATGCCAAGTTTTCTTTCGCTTCGGACAGCCCTCCTGATAAGCCTGCGCAGGACATAGCCCCTCTCTTCATTTGATGGCATAATACCGTCATAAATGAGATGGCAAATAGCCCTGATATGATCTGCAATTATCCTTTCAGAAGCCTTGTCTTTTCTCTCTGCCTTTCTTTCAATCTGATCTATCACAGGTCTTATCAGATCTACCTCAAATCCAGAGGTTTTAGCCTGAAGAACAGCACAGAGCCTCTCTAATCCCATACCAGTATCTATATTTCTCTTTGGTAAGGGTAAAAGGCTTCCGTCAGCCTGCCTGTCATACTGGGTAAAGACAAGGTTCCAAAGCTCTAAGTATCTGTCGCAGTCACAACCAGGTGCGCAAGAAGGCTTTTTACAGCTCAAACCCTCTCCTAAATCAAACAGAATCTCTGAGCAGGGGCCACAGGGGCCAGTCTCTGCCATTTTCCAAAAGTTGCTCTCCTTGTCAAGCCTGATTATCCTATTCTGAGGCAGAAAGCCCTTCCAGATTGCCTCTGCCTCATCATCCTCTCTAAATATAGAGGCATAGAGCCTGTGTTCAGGAAGCGCCATCTCTTTGATCAGAAACTCCCATGCCCAGGATATTGCCTCTTCCTTCCAGTAGTCTCCAAAAGAGAAGTTTCCAAGCATCTCAAAGAATGTCAGATGCCGAGATGTCTTTCCTATCCTTTCTATGTCTATGGTTCTAATACACCTTTGACAGGAACAGGCTCTGCTAAAGGATGGGGTCTCCTTACCCAAGAAAAAAGGCTTAAATGGTACCATGCCAGCCACAGTAAAGAGCACAGTCGGATCTTTTGGCACAAGAGAGATACTCTCTACTACTTTATGGCCAACTTTGGCAAAAAAAGATAGAAAACCTTCCCTTACTAAATCTGCCTGCATAAGATTACTGCTCCTTTATATGTTTAGGTGAAAATTGTGTCTTATACAAAAGGGTTCGAGGATTCAAGGGAGGAAGTGTAAAGGATGAAAAGTTACCTTCACTTGATCCCTTGATCACTGGACCCCTTGAACCCTTTGTTTATGCTAAAATGAGCTAAACACATACCTGTTCCTTCATCAAGCTACCCTTTTTGATGTTAGAGATAGCCTTTTTGCCTATGACTTTATGAATGTCACAAGGCGAGATGCCTTCTGCTGGTCGCAAGCTGCAAAGCATCTCTTCGGTGATTATCTCACCCTTTTTTATATCTTTAAGAGCAACAAGACTTTTTCTTGCCTTTTTAATATTGGCAATCTCACACTCGCATGGCTCCTTCTTTTGCTCTCCCAACATTGCCTCTATCAACCGTATCTCTCGGACAAGGGCTTTCATCTCATCTGGACTGGCTGAAACTTGAGAGTCTGGACAATTCTCCTGGAGCTTAAAATGCTTCTCTACCACCCTTGCTCCAAGGCATACAGAATATAGACAGGCAGAAGAAGAGGTGCTTTCTGTATGATCTGAGTATCCAACAATAAAGTTAAGGCTTTGATGCAGATATGGTATGGAGAGGAGATTGACTGAAACTAATGGTGCAGGATAG
The DNA here is from genome assembly GCA_030018505.1 of bacterium. Taxonomy (GTDB): domain Bacteria; phylum UBA9089; class UBA9088; order UBA9088; family JAGUXG01; genus JAGUXG01. The sequence goes on along the minus strand of JASEHO010000022.1, from coordinate 12,383 downwards.
CTCAAGATGGAATGAAGCAGAATGAGCTGGCTCTCTCTAATCAACCTTCTGTTTGTTTTTTCAATTCCCTCAAGTGCGTCTGTTATCTCTTTCATTGTTGAGCCACCAGTAGAAAGGATGATAGGCTTGTCCTTCTTAGCCACATATTTTATCAAGGGGATATTGGTTATGTCGCCTGAGGCAATCTTTATGGCTGGACTAAGATTAGCCACAAGATCCACTGCCTCTTTGTCAAACGGAGTAGCGAGGAAGATTAAACCATTCTCTTTGGCTAATTTGGAAAGCTCAAAGAAAGATGCGGATGGAAGCTCATATTGGGCAAGGATTTCAGATTCTTTCTTATTTAGAGTAAGGTTTTCTGCCGTGTATATCTGGAATTTGACAGCATCCACGCCGCTTGCCTTTGCCTCCTTAATCATCTCCTTAGCCAGTCCTAAATCGCCGTTATGGTTTACACCTATCTCAGCTACAATTAGAACCTTCTTCTCTACATCAAACCCTTCTATCTTCATCTTCTCACCTGACCACTCTTTTTCTTTAACCATTCAACAGGCACTTCATCTTTAATAAATTCGTATTCAGCTTCTCCTGTTACTACTTTTAACATCTTTTTCCTTCTAAATTCAATTCTATGGGATAGTAATTCATCTTCTTTACACTTTCTCTTGACAAATTTATTACAAAATATTATATAATTATACTACAATTGAGCGGTAAGACCATTGTAGGTTGTCTGTGGTGCTCCCATCCATCGGTTGGCAAGAGCCACAGCACAACAAGCCTACAAGGCACGCTCATTTTTTTATGGCAAATAAACAGAATCATATCTTATCTTTGACTTAAAAATATTGAACCAATCTAATCTTTTCCGTTCATATTTTTCAAATATCCCCCAACAAAACATATCTACTGCCTGCAGGCCACCACTTTCTTCAGAATTCCAGTGATAAATATCTAAAGGGATATTAGGATCTATTCTTGCCTCCAGTTGCCTTTGGATGTAATTATTAAAATTAAGGATTTCCATTTTACTCTTTGACTTATCTAATATCAATTCAATCCGCAGACCTGCTTCTTCAAAGGGAATTTGCTCCAACACCTTTCTGGCAATAAAATTATACACTCTCAACTTGTTTTGAATCAAGGGCTCATATACTCTTCTCTTATTTAAGGTGAGAGTATAAATATCAAAGTTTACTGCCCTTACTTGGTGATAGAAATAATTCTTTATTTCCAGTGTAGTTTTGGTGGCTTTCAATTCATGAACGATTCTCTTTCGTTTGCCTTTAGGATTTAACCTTCTTTCTAAAGTCTTCTTTACTGCCTTTAACAGTAATCGATTTTCTTCGTATCCTTTTACTGCAAGAATGGTTATCGTGAAATACTTTGAGGGTTTCTTATTCACGAAATCAAATCCCAAATCTCCGCTTTCATCAAGATAAAGATACCACATTTAATTTTACACACTCCTTAAAATAGGGGATAGTTACCATTTTATTCTTTCTTTGGCCGACCAGTGGATTAAAAATAGGTTACTGTCCCCTATATCAAATTATATCAAATTTGAAATGATAAATGCTAAATTTGCAATTTGCTAGTGAAATTTCTTATTATCCTTTCGGACACTACCTGAACGGTTACAACACATTCTCTCATGTTATCGTCTTTGCAAACTCCTTCAAAAATGGCAAATCTCGTATATCTCGTTCCCTTTTTGCCGCTTCTTTACTTTTGATGATATCTGTGATATGGGCTACTGGGATCCTCTCTACCCAAATCGCCCTCTTCTTGACTCTATCATAATCCTCTAAACCATCCGGGGCAAAGACTAGGTCTACATCAAATGGCCCTGATTTTATCTGGACGAAATCCTTCCCCATAACAATCGCCTCTTTCGTCTCTTCATCTAACTCAAAGCCCAATTTTAACAAGGCATTAACGATTCTTCTTCCATTCTCTGGATCTTTTTTGGGATATATATCTACATCCTGTGTTGTATCAGGGTATCCAAGAATGATTGCTCCAGATTTACCGATAAAGAGATAATTTACTTCCATTTCACAGAAGAGATCTGCCAACAGTTCTCCCTGCCTGAAACTGAATGCCTTCTGATTATTCATAGCTTCTATACCTCAGATAAGAAGGGAGGTTTTTATTGCACCACATCCTATATTCCTTTGTAGAGTTAAAGACTCTCGATGAGGCATCATCCAATACAGGTTTATAGGTATAAACAAAACCATAGTCCATCCGTTCTTGTAATGAACGTTTCAACTGCCGCCTACATCTGTCATCCCATTCTTCCATCTCTTCTTCTTTCATCATTTTTTGAACATAAAGCTGCGAAGGTTCATCCACAATTTGCACATTCAAAATTAGGCATAGACATGGTAGCAAAATTCTTTTTATCGATCTCTCTCATAATCCTCTCTGTCTCTGTTAAAGCCACAATCATTTTTTGGTAATGCTCAATGTCGGCGTTGGTGAGGGTTCGACCCTTACGATCCTTGAGCCACTTCTGGGCAGGTTGGTATCCGCCGATATAAAAGTTATAGGCTTTCTCTGGAAGATTGCCGAAATACTGGTCTTTGTTGATGAATAGATTGCCATTCTTGTAGGTCAATTTCTCGACAACATCCGACCCAGCAACAGGATATGTTGTTATGAATTGATTCACCTTTGGCGATTCAAGGAGGTGGAGAGAACGCAATTCGGCGCCAAAGGCAACAAGCCTCTTGAAACTTTCTGTATCTTTCGGATATGGCACACGCGGGAAATCAATCTTCAGAAATTCCTTATATTTTTCCCGATAACTCGGCGAATGTAAAACCGCATAGATGTAGTCAAAAATATCTTCGGGTGTAATCTTGCCGACAATATTTTCTATTTCGTTAATGATCTCTTTCTTGAGGTTTGGGGCTCGTGTGCCGTCTTCGGAGTAAAGATAAAGAGGAAAAACATAGGTTTGAAATCCGTAAAAATTTAGATCAACAATAGCATTTGACAACAAAACCATAGTGAATAAATCAGACCCAACCAAGGTGCGCATCAAAACCAAGCCAACATTACTTTTATTTTCATAATGACTAAAGACTTTATATCCTGAACGACTAATAATAGTTGCATCATAATAAATCCACTGATAATCGAATGGTCTATACTGAATCGGCTGTAAATAATTATGGTCAAATAATTTCCCTTTTATTTTTTCCGTCAATTTATAACTTCCAGAATTAACGACACGGAATTCTTGTTTGAATGTTTCATCAAAATCACCAGGGAGTAGTTTCTGCATCCGCTTTTCCAACACATTCTTATTCATATCAATAAACAAAGTATCTCGGTCTGTCTTTACACCAGAATTTGAAATCGGAAACAACTCACCTACCTTAAGCCCTTTCCCATACTCTTCCTCCAAACTAAAATCCTTCGGTACAAAGAAATAATATGGTGTTGAGTAGTCAAGTTCCTTCCACCTAACTGTCTGCATATCGTTTTCATTCAGTGCTTTGAATTTGTCTTCTCTTTTGCCGTAGAGCTCGGCGTGGTGAACCGCGCCAAGACCTTTCTTGTCATCTTCTCTACAAACAAATATGGAAATCGCCACGCCCTGCTGAATATCAAAGACATTTTCATCTTTACCGCCGTCTGGTGCTTTTTCTTTCTTCTTGGAATTGCCATGCAGGTCAAGGATGTAAATATCATCAAAGGTTTCAAGCAGGTGCTTTCTCATCTGGCGGTGAGTAATGCCGTCAATAAATGAATTATTGGTGATCATTGCCACGATGCCACTCTTGTTCTTCTCTATGAAATGCTCGGCAAAACGAATAAATTTGATGTAGTCGTCGTCAAGGTTGATCTTCCGTTCGCCAAGGCCTTTCTTGTAGTCCCTGATTAGATTCTGTATCCACTCCCCTTTGTTTGAAGAGCTGACGCTATACGGTGGATTGCCGATGACAACCATAATCGGTGTTTTGTTTTTTATCCTTGACGCTTCTTTGGATTCTTCGGCAATGCTTTCAGCAAAACCAAAACCCATAAACATACTTTCTTGGACAGCACTCTCTTCAAGAGAGTTTGTCAGATAGATACCGAGACGGCGATGGAAGTTCCAGAAGCCTGTCTCCTTAAAAGCCATACTCATCTTCAGGTGGGCAATCGTGTATGGTGCCATCATAAGCTCAAAGCCATGCAGGCGCGGAAGCAGGTCGTGATGGACATATGCTGGCCAGCGACCTTTCTGGCCGCCTTTAAGCAATCGTATGTAGATTAGCCGAATAACAGCGCTAATAAATGTGCCAGTGCCTGTAGCTGGATCAAGAATCTGAACCCGATGGATACCGGTTGCTGACTTTGAAGTGTCAGCCAATCCATTGATAAGGCCAAACTCTTTTTCAAGGATATGGTCAACAGAGCGCACAATGAATCGCACGCAAGGCAAGGGCGTGTAATATGCCCCCATCTTCTTACGAAGTTCAGGGTCGTATTCCTTCAAAAAGTCTTCATAGAAATGGATGACAGGGTCTTGACCTTCATTGGTCTTTGCCTGAAAATACTGCTTCATCAGTTCTGGAATATCTGTATGAGAAAAGAGAGCACACAGTTCATTGGTGATATACTCAAGCCGCTTGTCAAAACTTGGGCCAACAATATGATCAAAGAAATGCCTGAGAAGCGGATTTGAAGCAGGGATAAGATCTCGGGATTCCTGACGAGAGAAAGTGGCAGGTGTATCGTCATAAAACCGAGCCACAAAGAGGCCATAGACAAGGGTCTGAGCATACATATCAGCAAAGGATTCTCGGGTCAGGTCATGGACAAGAAGCTTTTTAATCGTCTCATATACCCTGCCTATCTCAGCACCCTTTTCTTGTTCATCAGCCAGAAAATGTCGGACATTATCTCTAATTCTCTTTGCTTTTCCAGCCATAATCTTTGAGAGGTGTTCCCCTGAGCGTATTGGCTCTTTGTGTGATTTGGCGAAATCAAGCAGGGTTCTTTCAAGATGTTCGTAGTTTTCTGGAATTGCTGTGATTGTTCTGCTCTTGATATGGCAATTCGCTATCTTTATTGGCTCTTCGTATCGTAAGCCGTTTCTATAAAAACGAAATTCAATATAATCAGTCAGAACTAAGTTTGCATAACCATAGTATCTGGCCATCTGTTCGGATTTTTCAACCTTGTCTAAAGAAACGCCAATATCCTTTGTCTCAATATAGAGAATTGGCACACCATAATCAAGGAGAACAAAATCCGGTTTATTCCCCTGTCTGGCTCTGGCGTCATGGTCTATTCGGCTAACATTAATTGACTCAAAAATTCCTTTGATTAGGGTCTCAAAGTCAGTGCGATAACCCATTTCACTTGTCTCCTTGTGGCTAAATTTAGAGGAGATGGATTGGATATAACTTTTAAGTATTTTTTCCATTTTTAAGCCCTTATCTTCTTAGAGGTAGCAGAGGCATAATCAATAAAGTAGCAAATTGGAGGATTCGGCTTCTTGACAGTAATCTCTATCTTTGCTGAAAACCTCTGGATGAGTTTGATGGCAATCCCTTCGGCCAGCTCTTCTATAAACTTAGTTGGCAGTTTATTTACCCCTTCTATCTCCTTTATCACCTCAAGGTAATCTATAATCTCTTCTGATTCTATCTTACAGTCAAAGATATACTCCTGTCCTTGTTTTTGCTCTTCTAATTCCACTCCATGGTATCCATAGAGCCTTAAGCCTTTTACCTCTAATGTGTGCATCTTATAAATTTATACCGAATATTTTGGAGTGCATTTTTTTGGAGTGCATTTTTTTGGAGTGCATTGACCATGTCAATGCATGCAGTGTCACGGACACTGCATATAGCACTCCATATAGCACTCCATATTAGGCAAATTTAATTTACCCTTATTCGGACAGAGTCAGCTAAATTGAAGAGGGAGTCTTTGTAGGGAGATGGTGAAACTGTCTTTAGGCAAGATTTTGCCTCTTCTATATATTTTTCTGCTAATTGCTGGCTATACTCAATTCCTCCATATCTTTCTACTATTCGCTTAAGCTCGGAAAGATTATTTGCACTAATCAACTCTAATATCTTCTTCTTTTCAGAACCCTTTGCCTCTTTCAAGCTATGAATAAATGGAAGGGTAAGTCTTCCATTCTTTATATCCTGACCAATAGACTTTGTTGGATTCTTTGAAGATATATCAAGAAGATCATCTGTTATCTGAAAGGCAAACCCCAGATTCTTTCCATAATCAGCAAACGGCTCTTCAGGCCTTCCTCCAATGATTGCCCCAACCCTGCCAGAGGAGGCAAAAAGAGAGGCAGTCTTTCTATAAACAATAGAAAGATACTGGGCTTCATCAATGACAGGGCTATTCTTTGCCTCTAACTCAGCCATTTCACCCTCTGTCATTATCAGGCTTGTCCTGGTAAATATCTCAAAGATTCTCCAATCCTTTTCCTTCAAGATGATGTTGAAAGCAGTAGAAAGAAGGAAGTCTCCCACAAGCACCGCCCATTTCTCTCCCCATCTTGCATTTATTGCCTCTTTGCCCCTTCGAATATCCGCCTCATCAATCACATCATCATGAAGAAGAGAGGCAATATGAATAAGCTCAATTGCAGAGGCAAGACCTATAGCTTCTTGTTGCTTCTCATGGCTTGCTAATAAGACTAAGATTGGACGAATGAGCTTTCCCTCTGATTCACTGAGGTAGCTTAAAATTTGAGAGGCTGTTTCAACATTAGCAGTGTATAAACTGGCCAGTTCTTTTCTTGTCTCTGAAAGGCTCTCTTTTATAAGAATGGGTATAGTTGTCATAGACTAGAGAGAGCTTATGGCAATCTGAGCTTTATCCATGAGGAGATCAGGAAGCACGCCAAGAAGGATAAGAAAGATAGCAATGATAGAGAGCAGAATCCTGGCATAGAAAGGGATGGAAAATTCCCTTTCATTTGCCTGGCCAAAATATATCGCCTTTATCACTGAAAAGTAGTAATAAACAGAGACAACAGAGAAGAGGACACCAATGATAGCAAGAGATAACAACTCTTTCTCTAATGCCGCTGAGAAGATGAAGAATTTACCAGCAAAACCAATAAATGGAGGAAGACCAGCCAGAGAAGCAAGGGATAAAAGCATCACCACTGCCAGGAGCGGCTCTTTTTTATAGAGGCCATTATAATCTTCTATCTGTTCCATATTAGTCAGGCAGACACAAGCAAAAGCTCCTAATGTAGCTAAAGAATACGCAGCCAAATAAAAGAGAATGCTTGTTGCTCCAAGCGCCGAATAGGCACAAAGACCGATCATAATGTAGCCGGCATGGCTTATAGAAGAGTATGCCAGAAGTCTCTTGATATTCTTTTGGCCAATAGCTGCGAGGTTTCCTACAATAATAGTAGCACAGGATAGGATGAAGAAAAACTTTGGCCATGTAAAAAGAAGATACCCTAATGGTCCTATGAGAAATCGCATAATAGCAACAAATCCAGCAATCTTTGAGCCTGTAGCCAGCCACCCTGTGATTGGTGTGGGCGCACCCTCATAGACATCCGGAACCCACATATGGAATGGAACAATATCAGCCTTAAAAAGAAAGCCAGAGAGAATGAGGATTATTGTCAAGACTTGAATCTTATTCGTGTTCTGGTCAAGAAGTATGCGACCTGCCTCAGCAAAATTTGTTGTTCCGCTCATTCCATAAAGCAGACTCATTCCATAAAGAAATAAGGCTGAGGAGAGAGCAGAAAAGAGAAGATACTTTATTCCAGCCTCTATAGACCGCTTATCTTTAAGAAAAGAGACAAGGATATAAGAGCTTATGCTGATGAGCTCAAGGCAGATATAGAAGGTTATCATCTCACAGGCAGACGAAACGCCCATCATTCCAACAGTAGAAAGCAAGAGAATAAAGCAGTATTCTGCTTTAGCCTTTGTTTTTTGGAAATAGCCTTTAGAGAGAAATAGGATGACAAGAAGCAAGGAGAGGAATACTACCTTGATGAATACAGAGAATGGGTCAATAATGAATACACCGCAAGCCTGGTCTTTAATACCAAAAAGGGTTGTTTCAATAGCCAGACTGGCCACAGTTCCAAGAATGGCCAGGTCAATAGATAGGTTTTTGGCAAAAAAAAGGTCAACAAAGAGCAAAAAGAAGGCTGTGCCAATAAGAATAAACTCAGGCGAAAGATAGACAAGGTTTGCAAGATTCATAAGGCAAAAAGTATATCTTTTGCTAAAGAGATATTGCAAGTAGAAAAAAGTTATGGTGGTAACGCCTCAGTTACTCGGTGGATAAAAAGATAGTGAATTATAGAGATAAAGTAAAAAAGGAGAAAAGGAGAATTATGGAGAATAGGGGAAAGCATCTATCAAAAACAATACTTTATAATACTTTGAAATTTTCTCCAATTCTTTCTTTTTCTCCCTTTCCCCTTCTCCTTGACTTTATCTTCCAACTGAAACTAAAGGGGTTACGTTATAAGGAAATGAAATATGTTTATAGGTAAACAAGAAAAAGGTGAAACTTTGGAAGGCTTTTCAGTTGCTGACTTCTTCCCCAATTGTTGGGGATATATTTTTTTGGGGCAACTCTCTTTTTACAAGTTTTATTATGGCCATCTCTGCTGAATCTCCGTGCCTGCGGCCAAGCTTTATTATCTGTGTATATCCACCCTGGCGGACAGAGAAATTTGGGGCAATCTCTCTCTCTAACTTCTTCACCATCTCTTTATTAGAGATAAAAGAGACAATCCTTCTATGGTTGGCAAGGCTATTTACTTTGGCTAAGGAGATAAGCCTTTCTATCAACCCTCTGGCCATTTTTGCCTTAGCCAGGGTTGTCTTTATCGTCTCATGCTTAAAAAGCTCTGTAGTTAGACTTAATAGAAGGGCTTTTCTGTGCTCTGCTGTTCGATTAAGCTTCAGCTTTTTCTTCCTGTGTCTCATCTTCTTCCTCCATCAGTTCTTCTTCTATCATATCATCAGCTATCTCTATTCTTCTTTCTCCAGATTGTTCATCTTTTTCAACAAGGTGAGCAAAATCAGTCATTCCCAGTTTGAGATTATACATCGCTAATTTTTCTTTTATCTCGGTAAGAGATTTTCTTCCAAAATTCCTCATCTTTAGAAGGTCGGGCTCAGCAAGAAGGATAAGCTCTCCAATCTTTGTTATTCCGGTCAAATACAGGCAGTTGCTTGCTCTAACTGATATTTCTAACTCATCTATCTTTGTATTTAATAATTGTTTTAATCTATCCTGGCCATCATCTGGTTTTACCTCTATCTCTTTCTCCACAAATCCCTCTGGTTTAATGAATATTGAGATATAATCAGACAATATAGAGGCTGCTTGGGCAACTGCATCCTGTGGGGTTATAGAGCCATCTGTTTTTATTTTAAGAATCAACCTTTCGTAATCTGTAACCCGACCAACCCTGACATCCTCTATTTCGCATCCAACCCTTACTACAGGAGAAAAGTGGGTATCAATGGGAAGTGTGCCTATCTTTCTCTCTCTTTTGGTCTCGTCAGCAGAGAAGTATCCAATTCCAATCTCTACCTCCATCTCCATTCTAAGGCCAGTATTTATAACCTCAGATATAGTCATAATATGGTGTTCTGGATTGACTATGGTAAGCCCAAAGGGAAGAATCAAATCTTTTGCTTTCACCTCTCCTTTTTCTTTCTTTTCAAGGTAGATTATCTTTGGCAGTTCATCAGAAAATCTAAAGACAATCCCTTTTATGTTTAAGATAATATCAATTACATCCTCAACAACCCCTGGAATAAAAGTAAACTCATGTAGAAGACCCTCTACATTGATAGATGTTACAGCCGCACCCTTTATAGAAGAGAGCATCATTCTTCTCAGGCTATTTCCGACTGTTATGGCCAGTCCTTTCTTAAATGGTTCAACAGCTAACCTTCCATTCGTTTCAGTTAACTCTTCCCATTCTAATCTTTTAATCTTTCCCAAAACCATCTCTTCTTGCATTTATTCCTCCTTAAAAAGCTGTCAGTTTTCAGTTGTTTTTATTCTTTTGGCGGCTGATTACTGAAGGCTATTTTCCTACCTGGTATAAAAGGCAACAATCAAGTTCTCATTTATGGTAGCTGCTATCTCCTCCATTTTCGGAAATCTAACTATTCGTATCTTATCATCTATCTTTTCCATCCAAACAGGAAGACCTTCCTCTTTTACCTTAAAACTTCTTTTTGTCTCAATCATATCTTGGGGCTTGACGAGATATGAGGCAATATTCATCTTTTTGCCATTTATCAGAATATGACCATGACCAACAATCTGTCTTGCATTATTGCGTGAACTTGCCCAACCTATTCTATAGACAACATTGTCAAGCCTCCTCTCAAGAAAACAAAGAAAGTTCTCTCCAGTAATTCCAGGGGTGGCCTCTGCCTTTCTGAAGTAGTTCCTAAATTGGGTCTCCATAACGCCATAGATATTTCGCAGTTTCTGTTTCTCCTTTAATTGAATGCCATAGTCTGAAACCTTTTTGCGAAGAGCATCCTGGCCCTTTAATCCTGGTGGATATGCCCTTTTTTCAAACCCACATTTTACAGAAAGACATCTATCTCCTTTTAGAAAGAGCTTTGCCTGATTTCGTCTGCATATTTTACACTTTGCTTCTAAGTATCTACCCATTAGACTCTTCTCCTTTTTCTTGGTCTGCATCCATTATGTGGAATAGGCGTTATATCTTTAATTGCCCTAATATTTAATCCTGCGGCCTGGAGAGCTCTAACTGCTGACTCTCTTCCAGAACCTGCTCCCCTTACAAAAATAGAGACGGCTTTTGTTCCAAACTCAGAGATAGCTCGTTTTGCTGCAGTATCTGCGGCAATTTGAGCCGCAAAAGGGGTTCCCTTCTTTGTTCCCTTAAAACCTACAGAACCTGCACTCGCCCAACAAAAAGCATTGCCATTCTCATCGGCAATGGTGACAATTGTATTATTAAATGTTGATTGAATAAAGACCAACCCAAATTCTATGGTTTTCTTCTTTGCCTTTACCTTTGTTTCTGTTTTTTTCTTAGCCATTAGCTTTTCCTCTTTGCACCTATAGTCTTCTTTGGACCCCTTCTTGTTCTAGCATTGGTATGAGTTCTTTGGCCACGAACAGGAAGTCCCCGTCTATGTCGTAGTCCCCTATACGAACTAATCTCAATGAGACGCTTGATGTTCATTGCCACCTCACGACGCACATCACCCTCTACTCTTAGATTATTCTCAATATACTTTCTTAGGGAGGCTATTTGCTCTTCAGTCAGGTCTTTCGCTCTGATATCAGGGCTTATCTCTGTCTCTCGTAATATCTTTTGAGCTGTAGTCAAACCTATTCCATATATATAGGTAAGAGCCATCTCTATTCGTTTCTGTTTTGGTAGGTCTATGCCTACAAGTCTTGCCATATCTCCTCCACTTTATAAAATAGTCTCATATTATAAGAAAGAACTTGCATTCTTGTCAATTTTATTTTTTTCATATTTGTGCAATATTTTCTTGTCAAAAGATTGTGAACATTTAATGCTATCCTAACTAACCCCCTCTTCTCTTTAATGTTTCCTCTCTTGATATGGGTTTTATCTTGCAATGTTTTCTATCATACACTGTTACAACTGGTAAGCCCAAGAAAAGCCTTTTTATCTTAAATACCTCTTCTTCTGAAAGTGACATAACAGGAGATTTTCTAAGTGGTGTGCCAAGCTGAACCTCATCAGGCAAAATCTCTAAGGCAAGTTTTGCCAGATCTTCTGCCTCATCTTTATTTTTAGGCATAAGCATAATTTGAAGCCCAAACCTTCCTTGGTAGCCCTTTCTAAAATTCTTGATGCTCTCTAAAATCTCGCAAAATCTTATCCCCTCATCTGGCTGGTTTATCTTCTTCAGGGATTCCATAGATATGCTGTCTAACTTGGCGATAACAACATCAGCCAAAGATAACTCTTTTATAACATCCGCTCTATTCATCAGTGTTGAGTTGGTCAAAACTACTACAGGTTTTTTTTGCATCTTTTTTATTCTTGTTATAGCCTCCCCTAAGTTTTCTGCTAATGTTGACTCACCCCTGCCAGAAAATGTGATATGGTCTATCTTAATCTTAGGGAGAATATCAGTCAGCTCAGAAAGTATCTCATCTGTCTTCACATATACCCTTCTTTCTTTTGTATATTTTACCTTGCTTCCAAGTTGACAGTAAATACAGCCGAATGTGCAGAGCTTCTCTGGCTGAGAGAGAATGTCTATTCCTAATGAGTTTCCCAATCTATATGAACTAACAGGGCCATAAATATATTTCATTGTTCGTAACTATTTACCCATTTGAAGTGAAGCAACAACCAGGCAAAAAGGGAATTCATT
>JASEHO010000227.1 GCA_030018505.1 bacterium | reverse complement strand
CTTGATGAATAAAGGATTGTGACGACCGCAATGCCCCACTTCGGACCCAGAGTACCCAGGTGCGAAAGTAAGACTTGATGAATAAAGGATTGTGACTTTGAGAAACAGACAATGTTGGCTATTTTTAACATTATGTGCGAAAGTAAGACTTGATGAATAAAGGATTGCGACCTCAATTCTAATATCATTTAACTCAGCTTTGTTCATTGTGCGAAAGTAAGACTTGATGAATAAAGGATTGCGACATATAACGCAGGTCATCATTGGTTGGTTTTCTGCTCTGTGCGAAAGTAAGACTTGATGAATAAAGGATTGTGACCTCTTTTTGGTTACGATATGCTTCTTTTCGTCCCCGTGCGAAAGTAAGACTTGATGAATAAAGGATTGTGGCAGGGAGCAGAAGGCAGGGAGTGTCCTTATGGAGAAGTTTGAAAAAATTCGTTGTTGAAACAACGCTTGCTGGCAGATACCTTGTTCGTTATATAAATAGATTGAAGGAAAGT
>JASEHO010000226.1 GCA_030018505.1 bacterium | reverse complement strand
CGTAAGTATAAAAGAAAAATCCTACATTCCTAATCAACTTTTTAATGGGCTAATTACTCAACAAGAGATGGAAAAAGTAAATAAATCGGTAGAACAATTCCCCAAAATTATTAAAGAGTTTTATAAAGGATTATTAGGTAAGGAAAGGAATTGCAATTGTAATCGACTGATGGAAAGATATAAAGACAGGGTTGGAGAAGATTGGCATAATTGGATTGGAGGGTAATATTTGGAAGTTATAAAGTTCAGAAGTTTTAGAGTGTGGAACATAGTACTTATTAATCAAAAGTGGTCATATCAAGTTAATCTGTGCAATTCTAATTATGGAGTGCATTGACCGTGCTTGCCTGTGCGTAGCCTATCTGCGTGCGGACACGCACAGGCAGGCACGCAGACAGGTCAATGCATGCATCATCACGGATGATGCACTCCAAAAGATAAGAATTGCATCATATATGGTTTGCAATGATAGCTTCTTTTTAATTAAGGCTGTTAAAATGAGA
>JASEHO010000225.1 GCA_030018505.1 bacterium | reverse complement strand
GTGATAATCCGCAGGAATACTTAAAATCACTGGTAGAGAAGGTGCAAACCCATAAGTTGATTAAGTTGCATCTATCCAGCGAAATAAAGAGTGTTTCTGGGCATGTAGGGCATTTTGAGTCAGAAATTAGAAATTCGAAATTAGAAATTAGAAATATTGAACACGGTGTGGTGATTGTAGCTACAGGTGGGGTAGAGTCTAAGCCGACAGAGTATCTCTATGGTGAAAACGATCGAGTAATTACCCAGACACAGCTTGAAGCAAAACTCAAAACTCAAAACTCAAAACTCAAAACTATTGTTATGATTCAATGCGTTGGCTCACGCACCGAAGAACGACCGTATTGTAGTCGGATTTGTTGCACACAGGCAATAAAGAATGCACTTAAATTAAAAGAGATGAACCCTGAGACAGAGGTTTATATCCTGTATCGGGATATGCGCACCTACGGATTCCGTGAAGACTATTATTATAAAGCACGCGAGGCAGGGGTGATCTTCATTCGTTA
>JASEHO010000224.1 GCA_030018505.1 bacterium | reverse complement strand
CACTCAACGACGATGTAGGGTTTTTTCTTTGCGTCATCTTCAAAAATAACAATGTCCGCGTAGCGTTCGGGCGTTCGGTCCGGCATTTCCGTTTCAAGCTCAATTCGTTTGACAGGATAGTGATATTTTTCAAGCAAATCAAAATAGTATTCGGCGCGGACTTTTTCCTCGGGGTCGTTTAGATTTTCTTTGTGCCCAGACGGCAGATATTCAATTTTCGCTCCGTCATTCAAGACGCGAAAATATCCCTTTTTCTCGCCGTCTTTCAAAATTTTTTCAAAAGTATTTTCCATAGTTTTTATTTCATTAAAACATCAAGCGAAACGCCCAATGCGTCCGCAATTTTTTTAACAGTATCAATGGTCGGGTTTGGTGTTGCTCCGGCTTCAATTTTGGCGATAGTATGAAAGGCAAGGTTGGCCTTTTTTGAGAGGACATCTTGAGAAATACCGAGCTTATTTCGGTATTTCTTTATATTGTCCCCAATTGTGGATTTTTTGTTTGACATATTCGTATAGTTTTAC
>JASEHO010000223.1 GCA_030018505.1 bacterium | reverse complement strand
TGGGAGGATCGGCTATATAAATATCGCCGAACGAATCAATGGCTATCCCGCGAGGACAACCGGGGAATAATGATTTCCACACCGGTAACTCCCAAACAAGTTCACACTTCCAGTCAGCCGCATGGCCAATTTGTCCACAAAAACTTAAAACCATACCCAAAATCAATACAATCTTATGTATTCTTTTCATAATTACACCTCCTGTGCAAACAGCTTATCTCTTTAATGAGATGAGCATTTTAGAAACCTTGTTTTGTGGGAAATCTGGGGGGAAATCTGATAATCTGGGGACACAATACTTATTTTCTTTTAGGTTTACTCTCTTGCTCTTTCTGAGGACAGAGTACTTTGGCCAAGCATTTCTTCCAATCTGTTTAGAAGTTTATTACTATTTTTTCATAGCGACAAAGACCGTTCCTGCTTCTTCTCCGCTTATAATCTTAGATATTGTGCCTTTTTTCCTTCCAGAGGCAATTACTGTCTTTATCCCAGAATCTATCGCTATTTTTGCGGCTTTGAGCTTTGCCTTC
>JASEHO010000222.1 GCA_030018505.1 bacterium | reverse complement strand
ACGGCTAAAAACATCTCTTACACCGTGTAAGAAAAGGAGATAAGGAGATTATGGGTTATCCCCATATCCCCTTTATTTACACACCATCTCCCTTTTTGCCGACGGTTACCTTGAATAGGGGACAGTTACCATTTTATTCTTTCTTTGGCCGACCAGTGGACTAAAAATAGGTTACTGTCCCCTATATCAATAAATAAATTATTACTGTTTTTGATACCAATCTATAAATTCCTCTCTTGTTGTTTCAACATCTTTTAGAATTTTATGGGTTATTCCCTTACCCAAATCTTCTCCTTTATGATCTGGAACAGTTGCGGTTCTCCAGTCAGGATGTCTAAAAAATCTATGGCTTCCCTTTTGTCTCACCTGTTCAAATCCTAAGCTTCGCAAGAATTTGACCATTAGCCTGGCTGTAACTACCGGTATTTTGTCCATAACAGACTTATGCCCCAATCTCAAGCTGTTGAAGGGCTACAAACTTCATAGGAGTTGGTTCTTCTTCACAAAGACAAAGTTCAATCACCTCCTTAATTCTCGGGTAAAGTTCTTCAAGGCTCTTGGCTTGGGTGT
>JASEHO010000221.1 GCA_030018505.1 bacterium | reverse complement strand
ATGGATATTCTGTTTGCGACTATTGTAAGGGTGTTCTTCATCTGATTGAGAAGCCACCAATATGCGACTTAACTCGCCAGTTAGCAGAGTTTCTTGGTCTGGATGCGAAGAAAGGGGACGCAACCCTTTACTCGAATCTTTTGTCTAACCAGGCGCTGCAGTTGACGGCGAGTACGCCGCAACTGAGCTTTATCGTTAAGTAATTGATGGAGATTTATCGCTTAAAAGCAGCATTTCAAACTTGAAGATGGTGCAGTAATGATTGAACCAGATATACGAAAGTATTTTCCCAATGCAAGAAAAGATCAATTACACAAAGGTTTAGTCTTACAAAAATAGACTTAGTAGAAGAAGTATTTTATCTGTAAATGCTTGATATTAAAGGAGTTAAAGTAAGCTGTTTATTTATATACCTCTTGTGCTAGTTCAAAACACAAGACATTTATAGTTAGTCGCATAAGTTTCTACACAAATTATAAAACAAAAATCTCAAATCACAAATTCCAAATCACAAACTAAGGTGATCGGGTTTGTCAAGACCATTTTTACTCTTTTTTTAGATGCATTGGGTTACCCTTT
>JASEHO010000220.1 GCA_030018505.1 bacterium | reverse complement strand
TGAAATGAATTTATCTCCATTTGGACACTCCTAATGGAGATGCTTAAGCGGTTACCAGAATATTATATCTCAGAAAGATATGGAGTTCCACAACTGGGACATTTGGTAGGCTCTTTGGGATGCAAAGTTTCATCGTCCAAAGAGATTGTTCGGTGGGAATAATCAGGATGCACAACAACCTCCCATTTATAACCGCAGACATCACATAGGTAATGATGATCTTCTTCTTCAAGCTCCTCTATCTTCAACTTTTTCTTTCAACTCCTTTCCTGGCTTAAATATTACCGCCATTTTTTTGGGAATGGTGATCAACTCTCCTGTTTTTGGGTTTCTGCCTATCTTTTCTTTTCGTAATATCGGCTTAAAAACTCCAAACCCTCGCAGTTCAATCTTTTTACCTTTAGCTAAACTGTTACCTATCTCCAAAAAGAAGGTTTCAATCACCTCTTTTATATCCTTTTGAGAGATATCTATCCTCTCAGCAATCTCTGCCACAATATTAGCCTTTTGCATTATAAATTATAACCTGAGTAATTCACCATTCACTTATTAGTATCCTTTTATTGCTTTTTCTGCTTCTCTTAGGA
>JASEHO010000021.1 GCA_030018505.1 bacterium | reverse complement strand
AAAAGGCAGATTTTAGAAGAGTTGAATTAGAATAATATCCCCTTATCTCCATAATTCCCATATCTCCTTTTCTTACACTACCTGAACGCTTACTTAAATTCTTTACTGGTGCTCCTTTTTCCTTTATTAACTTTTGAACGTTTACCAAAATTCCTAAACTATTCTTCCCACCTTTTTTCTCCTCTATTTTTAGCAAAATAAAAAAACATTTAAGTTTTTTTCAAAAAATGCCGATAAATATATAAGAGGGGGAAATTCATATGGCTGTTATAAGTGGAGTTTCAAATACAGGTTCAGCGGTTTCATCTACTATGCAGAAGATGGGCCTGGGCAAGGATGATTTTTTAAGGCTCTTAACAATAGAGCTAAAGAACCAAAATCCTCTTGAACCATTAGGTAATAAGGAGTTTATTGCCCAAATGGCTACATTTAGTCAGTTGGAACAGCTTCTGATAATGAGTGACTCCCTTACTAATTCTGCGAAATCTTCGGCCCTCTCTATATTGGGGAAACAGGTCAAGGCTACAACAGAAGAGGGCAAGGAAGTTATAGGAAAGGCAATCTCTATTGAGTTTAAGGATGGAAAAGCGATTATAACATTAAAAGGAGATGTCCATGTTTCATTTGATAAAATTTTAGAGGTTGCAATACCAGAGGCGACAATTTAGAGGTTAAACAGCATAGGAATAAAAAATTAGAAATAATATATAGGAGGTTAAGAGAAGATGTTAAGGTCAGTCTATTCAGGAATTACTGGGATGCGGATCAATCAAATGTGGTTTGATGTGATCGCAGAGAATATGGCGAATGTGAACACGCCTGGTTTCAAGAAGTCCAGAATCAGTTTTGAGGACTTGTTAAACCAGACATTTAAGGGTGCGATGCAACCAAGGGGTGAGCTTGGAGGAACAAATCCAATGCAGATAGGTTTGGGTAGTACCGTAAGTAGTATTCAGGTTATTCACACCCAAGGGACTGTCAAAGAGACACAGGTATCTACGGATCTGATGATCAATGGCGAGGGATACCTTGTTGTTTCAAGTGGAGGCGACGCAAAAAGCTATACCCGCGCAGGAAACCTTGGTTTTGATAATAGCGGTAATTTAGTCAACCTTTCTAATGGATACAAGGTGCTTGGCTGGAACGCTGAGAGGGATTCAGTTACTGGCCAGCTCATAATGGATTCCAGCAACAAGACTAAGATAGATACAAGTAGCCCACTTAAAGGGTTAAAAATATCCAATAACGATATTATGTCTCCAAAGGCATCAACCAAACTCGGTTTTGAGGGAAACCTGAATGCAGAGACAAAGACTGCCTTTGATTCTTCTGACCTTAACCTGAATAAGTATGTAAAGAGTGTCGTGCCTGTATCTAAAAGCGGTGCCGGGATTAGCCTCAGTAACAGTTGGAGCAGTGCCGGGTTTGAGAACCAGCCTACAGGTACTATAACCATTGGTCCAAAGGGTTATACCTCCACATTCGCTTTGGGCTCAAAGCCCCAGGACCTGATAGATGCCATTAACAATAACTCAGCCACTACAGGGATAACTATGAGCTATAGCGTGGAAGATAAGTTTGTTCTGAAGGCTGATCCAACCAACCAAAAAATAAAAGAAGTAGGTGGCATAATCACAGTCTCTGAGACACCTGCGTCAGGAAAGACCGGTTTCTTCTCCGAGGCAAAGATTCCCACAGGTGAATATCATGTCTCAATAGATATAAATATTAGCTTTGAGCACCTCCTTGACCCAACAAATCCAGATAACATCTACTTTAGATGGAAGGCAGTCAATCCGGCAAATGATAAGGTTATCTCTACCAATGCTTATTATCGTCAGGAAGAAGACACAGGCATATCACCAAAGCAGGTTACCAACGAAGAGCTTGGTTATGGTGATGGGGCTACCTATGTCTTTGAGTTTGACAACGCCGATGTTGACCCAACAAGCCTTCAGGTCTATGTTGAGGACCCAGCCACAGGTGTAAAACAGCTCTATAGCCAATATAATCTTCCCTTGCCTACACATCATCCTCAACCGAATTATACCCCTCCACCCAATGCCTATTATTTTGATAGTAATGGTGAGACAGAGTATTTTTATAATCCAATAACTGGCAATCCGGTGAATATTGGCAAGGGCAGTGATGGCAAGGATAGGGTCATTATCTTTAGAACAACTGGCACTAATGGCCCATTAGTCTCTGGATCGAAGATAACCGCAGACTATTCAAGGAATGGGTTTAACCTCTCTCAATCAACAGTTGACCAGACAACCTTAGAGATGAAGATAAATGGTGGGGCTGTAGATAAGGTTGGATATAGGTTTAATAACAACCTTGGTGAGGGTGGTGTTGATCAGATAACCTTCTTCTCTACAGTGAGCAAAGAAGAGGTTGTCAGAAATAGTCTTGATACATCAAAGTCTTTTGAGAAGGCAGGGTTTAATGTTGCACCTTCATTAGTGATGAGCAGTATCGCACTTTCTTCAACTATAACCATCACCTGGGATGGCGGGAGTCAAACCTGGACATCTGGTCACCTCTCTTCTTATGCTACTGTGGCTGACTTTTTGGCTATTGTTGAGGCCTCTGTAAATGGAAAGGCAGGAACAGGCCTGATAAGCTTCTCTTATGATGCTGTGGAGGATAGGTTTAAGTTGACAAATAAAGCTGGAATATACCTCTGGCAGTCTCATACCGAAGGGTTTCTTACACATGCCAAGATGTTTGGTGAAGGAAGGGCGGCAGCTGGTTCTGTTATCGGGAACTATCTTCCTGCTGATACCAATCCAAAGAGCAGGGAAGAGGTTGTTACTAACAAGCTCAATCTCTCTAAGGATTTCCAAAGGGCAGGGTTTAACGATGGGTTTAAGGATGCAATTGCTGGTGCAAATTCTAATATCACCTTCTCCTGGACAACCTCGGTAGGAGAGCTTGCAACATGGACCTCTAATAACCTGGATTCCTATGTCTCAGTCAACGAGTTTCTTGACTATGTGAACACTGCTATCGCTGGTAATGTTACGAGCAATACCAACGCACTTCCGATAACCTTGAGGTATGATGAGAAGACAGATAGATTTACAATAATGAATACAGGCAATAATGTCAGGGTTAGGCAGAGCACCTCAGATGGCTTCCTGACTAAGGCAAAGCTTCTTACTACTGGTTTACAGCCTGTAACTGTACCAGGTTCTCCTTACAGCACAGGGGATATGGTTACAGGAGACTATAATTACAACAAGACAGTTGATGCTAAGGGTATCCTGCAAATGAACTCTGACTATAAGGTTATAAACAACTTTAGAGACACAGAGGCTGTCCCAGAGATTGTCTCCAGCCGTGAGGTCAAAGATGGCTCATCTGCAGTTAACTTAGCCGGAAGCTGGAATCAGTTTGATTCAGGTACAATAAATGGAACCATAACCATAGCTACGGATTCTGGCACATACTCCTCTAAGGAGATAAACCTTTCTAATTATGTTACTGTTCAAACTCTATTAAACGAGATAAACGCTTCAGATGCTAAGGTCTCTATAGAGTATGACTCAACCACAGACAGGTTCAAGATAAAGTCAAGAACAGAAGGAGCCAGGATTAGCCTCTCTGAGAACGGCTCGACACCCTTTTTCTCAGAGATAAACATATCTTTGGGTACTGTTGAGGGTGGAAATAATAATGGTGTTATGGATCTTCTTCGGGAGAGACCAACACCTGAGACAGGATGGGCTGATACGACAAAGGCATCAGGAACAGGTAAGGACTTCTTCAGGATAAATGTCGCTTCAAACGAGGTAAAGGCTGAAAAGGTAGGTGTAGCCGGTTTAGGAAAAGCAGGCACTCAGGCTGTGAAATTAGATGTTACGGGTATTGCGAAGAATGTTGGTAGGGTGTCTGAATTTGTAGGTGGCAGATTTCAGTTGATTGCCCCTACTGGCACTCCACCTTCATGGAACCTATATCTTAGCCACGGCGATGTTGATAAGAACACTATTGTTGTCTGGAGGCAGTCAGCAGGTGGGGCTGTAACTATGGTTCCAAAGGCTAATATTACCTTTATGGATAATGCTGGCACAGGTGGCGAGGATATGATTGTTATTACTGCAAATCCCACAAGTAGTGGTGATACCATTTATATTGACTATACACGGTTAAATGGTTTTGACTTAAAGAATCCAGATGCAGACCCATCTACCCTTGTCCTCAAGGTAAATAATGTTATCCAGAGCCAGTCGGACTATACCTTTATTGATGGAGGTGGGGCTAATGGCGTTGATCAGGTAATTCTTGACAGGTCATATGGCACAGGTGATGTTACAGTTGACTATCGTCAGGTGAGCCCGCTCTCTGCTGATCTCTTTGTGCCTAATGGAAATGACGGGCCCGAGTCTTTAACCTTTACACCAAATACCTCAGTTGATACTACTTATTCGGGGTATAAGGCTTCAGATGAGGGTGCGGCTGTTATCAGCGAGCGGAATTCAGGCTATCTATTTAATGCCCCAAGGAAGCTCTATGATGCCTTAGGCGTAGCTTGGGATACAACCTTTACCTTTGAAAGGTTATCTGTCAATAGATGGGTCTGGTCTGTGCTCAATCCATCATCTGAAAAGAGCAAGTTTGCCGGATATGGGCTATTGATGTTTGATGAGAAGGGGGATTATGACAAGGAGAATTCTAAGATCTTTGAATCTCCATCGGATGAGAGGATTGCTGGTTCAAAGTTCCAAAAAGGGCTTCTTTTTGACCCAGGAAAACAAGGCTCTGCACCCCCTCCAGAAAAGGGTGCGCCGGCTGTTCAGATAGCCATTGATTTTGCCAAGATTCATCAGTTCAAGGCAGATAAGAGCGATGCATCCATAACCTCTCAGGATGGCTATGCCAAGGGCGTGTTGAAATCCACAACTATAGATAGCCAGGGTGTGGTTGTTGGCAGCTATAGTAACGATCAGGTTCAGGAGGTTGGGCAGATTGCTCTGGCTATCTTTGCCAACCCATCAGGTCTTGTGAAAGAATCAGGCACAACCTTCTTAGAGACCCTGAACTCTGGAGAGGCGAAGATAGGCACACCAGCTAAGGATGGAAGAGGAACTATTCAATCAGGCAGATTAGAGATGGCGAATGTTGACTTAGTTGAGGAGTTTACAGACCTGATTATTGCCCAGAGAGCCTTTCAGGCGAACTCAAGGATAATTGTCACTGATGACCAGGTGCTGACAGAGATAGTCAACCTCAAGAGGTAAATTTCAGGTATTGAGTAGAATTAGGGAGTTTAGGGGAGAGAATAAGCAAAGCCACGAAGAAACCCTCCAAATTTTCGTGGCTTTGTTTTTTATACCGAGATTAAGCTTTCTTTACAAAAAATAGGGAATAAAAAATGATTGAACTTACCAGATTGAATGACAAGAAATTCTTTCTTAATCCTCATCTCATTGAGACCATTGAGGAGACGCCTGATACTGTCATCACCCTTAACTCTGGTCAAAGATATGTGGTGAGAGAGAGTCTTGACAAGATAGTAGAGATGACCATAAAATATAGAAAGAGTTTGGGGTGGATTGCCCAGGAAGACTAAAAGTTAAAGAGAGATATTTTCACTTTTAACTTTTCACTTTTATTATGGCAGAAGATGAGCTTTTATTGGATGAAGAGGAGGAGGAGAAAAAGCCTTCTTGTCTCTCTAATCCTGTAGTTCAAATTATAGCCTTATTGATTGGAGCTATCGTCGTGGCTATAATTGCGGCTCTGGTTAGTGGTATCATTGTCAACTCTTCCAAGCCTTATAATATCATAGTGAGTCCATACGAAGATGTTGAAGAAGTCCTTCCTCCAGAATCCTTGCATAACTATGATATGGGCGGTTTTCTGGTGAGACTGATAGACCCGGATCGTGCAAGATACCTGAAGCTTGATAATGTTACCCTTGCTTATACAGGGAAATCCAAAGGGCTTGCCCCAGAGATTGGGGAGAGGAAGAAGCAGATAAAGTCTCTAATAAACGATACCCTGATTACCAAATCCTCAGATGTGGCCACTTATGAGGGAAAACAGGCTTTGAAGAAAGAGCTTATTGAGAAGATAAATGCTATTCTGGTAAAGGGAAAAATTTCTGATATTTATATGGAAGTCTTGATCCAGTAAATAATTAAACTAAAAACGAAAAGTTAAAAATTAAAAACAGATAACCTTTCACTTTTATTATGGCAGAAGAAGAGTTAGTAGAAGAAGGAGAGAAAGAGAAGGAAAAGAAGCCAAAGAAAGGGCTTCCGAAAATGGTCATCATGGGACTTATTGCGGTTATAGTGATTATTATCGCTTGTGTCGTGGCGATTGTTGTCTCAAAAAAGATGATTGAGGCAAAGAAGATTGAGATTGAGCCAATTAAGGAAAAACATATTGCTCATCTGCCTAAGCTTCATACACATAAATTGGGTGAGTTTCTGGCAAAGCTGGTCAATCCAGAGGAGCCTGTTTATGTGAGGATAGAGAGCATAGCTATTGCTTATAAGGTAGAATATGAATTCCTGCCAAAGGAGCTTGAGGAGAGAAATCTCCAGATGAGGGACATAGTCAACGATATCCTCATCTCCAGCACCCCGGAGATAGGCACACTTGAGGGAAAGAAAGCCTTCAAAGAGAAGCTTCTCTATGAGTTTAACCACATCTTGAGAGATGGCCAGATAGAGGAGATATACTGCGAATTGATACTCCAGTAAATCTAAAAACTTTTCACTTTTCACTTTTCACTTTCATATTATGGATGGACTGATTTTAATAGATAAACCTGCTGGCATCACCTCTTATGGGGTTGTTGATAGGATAAAGAGAAAGGTAAAAAAAACAAGGGTTGGTCATAGTGGCACCCTTGACCCTCAGGCTACTGGTCTTCTTCTTATCTTGATTGGTCGAGCAACAAAGACAGTTGAATACCTTTATGAGCTTCATAAGGAGTATGTAGCTGGTGCGATGATAGGTGTCAGAACAGATACCCAGGATATATGGGGTAAAATAGAAAGCCAGGAGTCCGCAAACAGGATAAAGAGAGAGGATATAGAAGCGCTTATTCCCAGATTTTGCGGAAAGATTAAGCAAATCCCACCTATGGTTTCAGCCTTGCATCATCAAGGAGAGAGGCTATATAAGCTGGCTAAAAAAGGGATTGTTGTTGAAAGGAAGGAGAGGGAGGTTACCATACACAGATTAAACCTCATAGACTTTAAGGAGGGAGAGCATCCTGAGGCAAGATTTAATGTCATATGTTCAGGTGGAACATATATCAGGACACTCTTTGCTGACATTGGAGAGGCTTTGGCTAAAGGTGCGACCTTGAATTATCTTAGAAGGATGAAAATTGGAAATTTTGCGATAGAAAAGGCTATTAGCTTAGAAAAATTTCTGGAAGAATCCAATGCTGGTAAATTAGAAAGTCTTGTTCTTCCAATAGATGAAATTCTTTCCTTTCTTCCTGAGGTGATGGTTGATGACCCTTACCGCATTCTTCACGGACAACCCTTTCGGTATCTTGGGCCTGTTGGGCTTTTCAGAATTCTATCTTCAGATGGTCTCTTGCTTGGAGTAGGTAGGGGTGAAAATAGAATAGGCAGGCCTGTCAAGGTTCTGGCAGACTTTGATGACTTGTAACTGTTTACCGAGATAGAAGTGCAAGGTAAATAGTAAGAGGTTATCGGTTATCGGTAAAGAAAAAGCATCAATTGGTTGTTACCGATTACCTGATTACCGATTACCTGATTACCATACTTCAAATGAGTAAAGTGTTACGTAATTTGAGTATATATCTCTTCCATCTCTTTCACTAATCTATCCATAGAAAACTCTTTTTGTATCTTTTCCATTCCAGCCTCTCCCATCCTTTTTCTAAGGTCTTTATCCAGCAATAACTTTTCAATGCTTTCTGCTAAAGCCTGAGCATCTTCTGCTTTAACCAAAAATCCTGTTTTTCCATCATTAACAAGCTCAGAGACACCGCCTACATCTGTCGCCACAACTGGAAGACTGGCAGCCATTGCCTCCATAATAGCCCTTGGTAGTCCTTCAAATAATGAGGAAAAGGCGAATATATCTGATTTTGCTAAATCTTCTGAAACATTCTCCTTTTCTCCTAAAAACAAGACCTTATCTTTCAAGTTCATTCGAGCAGAAAGCTCCATCATCTCTTCTTTCTTTGACATTCCTCCAACTAATAGAGAAGTAAACTTAATGCCCTTTTTGTTGAGGATATCAAATGCCAAAAGCAAGGTTTTATAATCCTTTGGTGGTTCAAATCTGGCTACGGTGATGATAGTTGAGCCTTTGCTCTCCTGCTTTTTTGTCTGGGCAACAAGGTCAATTCCAGAATGCACCACCTTAAAGATTTTAGACGGGTATCCTTTTTCTATCAAGAAATCTACAGCAGTCTTTGAGTTTGAGATATAGAGTTTCACTAAGCAGAGGGTAATTTTGTCTAAAAAAAGATGGAGATTGCTCTCTTTATTGCCTGGATATATGCTTCGTAAGCCAGCCACGATATTTTTGCAGCCAGCCAACCTTCCTATAAGCCTGCCTATTATGTTTGCCTTGAGTCCATATATATGAATAAGATCATATCTTCCTATTTTAAGAATCTTGTAAAGCCGTAAGGCTATGACAAAGATATTAACCAGACCATAATCTAAATGATAACACTTGATATTCTGAGCAAGAAACTTGTTGCTTAGAGGACCCTTTGGATAGAGAAAACAGACCTCCAGATCAAATTTTTCTCTATCCATTCTGCTTACTAAGGATAAAGTGGAAAGCTCTGTTCCTGCTGGGTAGGCTGTGCTGAGGAATTGCAAGACCTTAATCCTTCTCATTAAAGGATTAAGATTTCGAGTCTTTTGTCTTTTGTGGGGTGAAGGAGGCATTTTTCCTCTGTTTCAGAATCAATAAACAGAAGAAAGCTTACTTTTTTAGCTGAAAGTTCTTCTTTTGCCTGATCAATAGAGAGGAATGGAGGGCTTACCTTTCTTTTTCTGATAGCCTTTTCAGGCGGTGCTTTTTCTATCAATGCCTCTGGCAGGTGTTGAATCTTCTTGTGATCAGAGACCTTTTCTTTAATCTTGACAAGCTGTCGTTTTGCCTTATCTATACATTGGTCAATAGCCAGCTTTATATCTGTAGCATTTGCCTTGCTTTGAAGGGTGTGGTTATCTCCATTTATTATGATTTCAGAAAAGAAATTTTCTTTTTGCTGTGAGATAACTACATGGAAGATAAGTTCTTTTTTTGAATACCTTTCAAGACCCTTTATCTTCTTCTTAGTATAATCTTCTATTTTATGAATATCTATTCCCTTTATATCCCTAAAATCTACACTGAATTTCACCAGATAATTATATTAAATTTTTTGCCCTTTTGTCAATTTTTTTCTTACGATTGTTACAGCCAAAAATTGTGGGTTGACACTAAATTATTCTATCTATTATATTTATCTATCATAGTTCATTGATTAGCAACAATTATCAGAGACAGATTTATCTAATATCATGCTAAAAGATATAGACCCAAGAATAAAAGAACTCATTTTTGCTGATAGAGAGAGGCAGGAGAAAACATTAAACCTGATTGCTTCAGAGAATTATGCCAGCAAGGCTACGAGGGAAGCCTGTGCCTCTGTTTTGACAAACAAGTATGCAGAAGGGTATCCTGGGGCAAGGTATTATGCCGGGTGTGAGTTTTGCGATAGAATAGAAACCCTGGCTATACAGAGGGCAAAGGAGTTATTCAAGGCAGAGTATGTAAATGTCCAGCCTCACTCAGGAACACAGGCTAATATGGCCGCCTACCTTGCCTTTCTTTCACCAGGCGACACTATAATGGCAATGGACTTAGCCTGTGGAGGACATCTTTCCCATGGAAGCAAGGTCAGCTTCTCAGGAATTCTATATAATGTTGTCACTTATAGCGTTGACCCAAAGACACACCTGATAGACCTTGAAAAGATAAGGGAGTTGGCTTTGGCTCACAGACCAAGAATGATCGTTTGCGGAGCATCAGCCTACCCAAGAATAATAGATTTTAAGAAGTTCCGTGAGGTTGCAGATAGCGTAGGCGCCCTGCTTTTGGCAGACATCGCCCATATTGCTGGCTTAATAGTTGGTGGCGCACATCCATCGCCGATAGAATCCTGCCACATAATAACTACAACTACACATAAAACCTTGAGGGGGCCCCGAGGTGGAATGATCATCACTAAAGAGGAGTATGGAAGGCTCATTGATAAGGCTGTCTTTCCAGGGATACAGGGAGGACCACTGATGCATATTATAGCCAGCAAGGCTGTTTGTTTCAAGGAGGCTTTATCTGCTGATTTCAAGGAATATTCAGTTCAGATTACCAGGAATGCTAAAGTGTTAGCAGATACCCTTATTTCTTTGGGTCTCACACTTGTAAGTGGAGGAACAGACAACCACCTTCTTTTGGTTGATCTAAGTAAAGAAGGTCTCACAGGAAAAGAGGCAGAGGCAATGCTTTATGGAGAAGGAATAGTGGTGAATAAGAACGCTATCCCTTATGACCAGAAGTCCCCATCTATCACTTCTGGTATAAGGCTCGGCACACCTGCTTTGACTACAAGGGGAATGAAAGAGGCTGAAATGGAAAGAATAGCCTATGCGATTGATAAAATTTTACGAAAGAAGGTAGATGTTAAAGATGAGGTTCTTGCCTTAACCAAAAAATTTCCCATCCCTGAATGATTGTAACTGTTTACCGAGATAGAAGTGCAAGGTAAATAGTAAGAGGTTATCGGTAATCGGTTATCGGTGAAGAAAAGTATCCATTGGTTGTTACCGATTACCTGATTACCGATTACCATACTTCAAATTGAGTAAAGTGTTACAATTCTTTACTTTCTGTTCTGGTGCTCCTTTTTCCTTCTACATTCGATATTTTCATTTTATGGGAACTTTTGACCAATACTTACTATAATTCCTCCATTAAACTATCCTCACCCTTCTTCCCTCTACCTTCAGTCTCCCCTGGCAAAACAAGGATATAGCCTCTGGATAAAGTTTATACTCTTCAGCTAAGATTCTCTTTGCCAGACTCTCTTCTGTATCATCCTCTAATATAGGCACAGCCTTTTGCAGGATAATAGGACCTGTGTCGCATCCTTCGTCAACAAAATGAACAGTGCATCCAGAGACCTTTGCTCCATACTCTAAAGCCTGTTTTTGGGAAGATAAGCCAGGAAATGAAGGAAGGAGAGCTGGATGGATGTTCATAATTCTATTGGGAAAGCTTCTCACAAAATATAGAGAGATTATCCTCATAAACCCAGCCAGACAGACCAATTCTACCCCTTGTTTTTTTAGCTCAGTTACAAGAAGATGATCATACTCTTCTCTTGTTAGTCCTTTTGGATCTATAAATATTGCTGGTATTTTATTTATTGCGGATATTTCTAACCCTTTTGCAGAGACTCTATCACTTATAACACAATTGATTTCGGCAGGAATCTTCTTATATTTAATAGCGGAAATTATAGCGGCCAGGTTTGATCCCCTTCCAGAGATCAATACCCCAATCTTCATACTACTGGTTCTTCTATCTTCTTTCTTATTGTATTCCTTTCATGGATTGTCTTCATCATCTTGAGCCCTTCTATTGTTGCCCTTACTACATTGATAGGATTATTGCTCTTCATAGACTTAGTAATAGCATCTCGAACACCAAGTGCTTCTAAAACAGCCTTGACACTTTTGCCACCTATGATTCCTGTTCCAGGAGAAGCAGGTTTGAGCATAATCACACTTGCTCCTTTTTTAACTGTCACATCATAAAGCAGGGTTGGTCCAGCTAAAGGTATCTCTGTCATCTGTTTTTGTGCCCTAAGTATTGCTTTCTTTATTGCCTTGGGAACCTCGTTTGCCTTTCCCATACCAATACCACATCTGCCAACCCCATCTCCCACGATAACAAGGGCAGAGAAATGCATCTTTTTTCCACCCTTAACAACCTTTGTTACCCTTCTGATTGAAAGCACCTTTTCACTTAAAGGCAATTCTTGAGTCAATTCAACTTCTTCTTTCATTATTAAAATATAAGCCCTCCTTCTTTTGCGCCTATGGCTAATTCTTTTATCCTGCCAGAAAAGGGGTGAAAACCTCTATCAAAGACAACCTTTTCTATGCCTTTTTCTTTTGATCTTTTGGCTAAAAGCTCTCCTACCTTCTTTGCCTCTTGCCTTTTTGGAGAATTCGTTTCTCGTATCTCTTTATCTAAAGATGAAGCAACAGCTAAGGTATGCCCCTTATCATCATCAATTATCTGAGCATAAATATGCTTTACGCTTTTATGGGCAGAAAGCCTCAGTCTCTCTTGAGTTCCATAGACCTTCTTTCTTACTCTTTGTCTTCTTTTCTGTCTTTTTTCGTTCTTTCCTTCCATTATTTTGCACCTGTCTTTCCTACCTTTCTTCTCACATACTCATCAGCATACCTTAGTCCCTTACCTTTATATGGTTCAACCTTGCGTATCTCTCTAATCTGGGCAGATGTCTCTCCAACAAGCTGTTTGTCAATTCCGGCAATCTTTATCTTTTCTTTTTCAGTAGAGATAGCAATTCCTTCTGGAGGAGAGAAGATAACCGGGTGAGAATAACCAACATTAAGTTCAAGGTCTTTTCCCTTCATTTGTGCCCTCCAGCCTACACCAGTAAGAATAAGAATCTTCTCATATCCCTGGCTTACACCAATTACCATATTATTGATGAGGCTTCTAAAAAGACCATGGAGGGAACGAGAAAGCTTATCTTCCGCAGATCTCTGAACAGTTATTGTATTACCTCCTATTTCTACTCCAATCTTTGGGTGTAAGGGTTGAGAGAGAGTGCCCCGAGGCCCTGATACCTCTATCTTTCCATTCTCTACCCTGGCTTTCACTCCATCTGCAATAGAGATAGGTTTTCTTCCAATCCGTGACATAAACATTATTATAGACACAGAAGGAGATTATTGGCAAGGAATTTTTTTAATGCCTATGGATGCCTGAATAAATCAGCCTTGGAAAAATTTAAGATTAAAAAGGGTTCAAGGGTAGAGGGGTCAAGGAGGAGAGCGAAGGTAAGATTATTAACACTTAAACCCTTGTAACACTTTAGCTCTCTTGAAGCAAAGATTAACCAGAGGGCTCCGTGAACTCAAGTCTTTCAGTATTTTTACGGAAGTTAGGTAAACAGTTACGAGGGTTCTAAGGAACGACTTTACCATAGCTCACAACACCGAGGCTCTATCAGATTGAAGAGACTCCTAAAAATACCAGAATAAAGTCTGTCGTGGTAGAAGAAAGAATAGACAACTGTAGTACATATCACCTATAATGATATTGAGCTTAAATAGAGAAAAGATAGAAAAAAGACCATTAAAACAAAAAGAAGAAAAAGAGCAATTTTTAGATAAGGAAGATACATATTCCTCCATTAGGTAATCCATGGAGGAGGTTTAAGATAAACCCATATAAAAGATATTTTTCATCTAATGGAAAATAGGACATTTCTATTTGGCTGTAACACACAACAGAAAACCACTTGACAGGTAGAAAGAAAAGAAACTATAATAAATTTAACAGGAGGTAAATAATGAAAAAAGTAATAGCAATAGTTTTATTGGGAAGCATAGTTTGCTGGGGGAAAGAGGTAGTTGTTGTCAAAGGAGATACCCTTTGGCATCTTTGCAAAAAGCATTTGGGTAATCCTTTCAAATGGCCTGAGATTGCCAGATACAATAAGATGAGGAACCCTCATCTTATCTATCCTAAGGACAAAATTCTCTTTCCGCCCCATGAAAAAGATTTAGACAGGATAGGCAGATTGGAACAAGGAGAGGTAATAAACCTGTTTGGAAATGTGCAGATACAAGGAAAGGTGTCCAGGATTTCTGACAGGGTCTCATCCTATGACGAGGTGACCACTGGTGCTTGTTCAAAGGTAGAGATTCTCTTTGGAAGGGATGGTCTTATTCAATTGATGCCCAATACCCAGATTAAGTTAAAGGGTGTAGAGGCTGATGGAATGCTCTTGCTGAGGCTAATAAAGGGAAGGGTTTTGGTGGCAAAACAAGAAAAGAGAGGCGTTAGGGTAATGACCAACTCAATCTTAGAGACAAGGGGGAATGCTTTGGTGAGCTATTCTCTTCAGGGAATAACTACGGTCTCTATCTTTGAAGGAAAAGGGGTGGTGATGGGAAAGGATAGGAAGATAGAGATATCTGCTGGCTATGGGAATCAAACAGATTCTGATGGTATCCCGCAAGAACCAGTCCTCCTCTTAGAGCCTCCAGACATTACCTTTCCTGAAAATGGAATGATAACTGGGAATATGAAACCAAGATTTAGTTGGGGCAAAGAGGCTGATGCATATTATGTAGAAGTGGCTAATGACCCATCCTTTATTCCTTTAGTCTTTGAATCCTTTCCAAAAAAAGAAGAGCTGTCATGGCCATTAAAAGAGGATCTTTACTTCTTTCGGGTAGCCTCAATTGATAAGAAAGGGATTATAGGCAGATTCAGTGAAATGAGAAGGTTTGCTGTAGAAAGGAGGGTTGGGATAAGATGGGAGAATAGACCGCTCTACGCAGAAAAGCTAACCAGGATACATCAGAATAATGGTTATACCTATATCTCTACTGACTCTATCCTTTACTTCTACCCAGAATATGCTGATAACTCTATCGGCAAGATAAGGCTGAATATTGATGGAAAAGAGGGGTTCTATAAGGAGCCAATGAGATTAAAAGAAGGGAAGCATAGCATAGTTTATCAAGCTATAGATATGTTGGGTGAGGAAGCAGAAGAAAAAAACCTTTCAATTATTTCTGATGGCACACCACCTCAGGGAACACTCAGCATTTCAACCCCTCTTAAAAATGGCTTCTTGAAGGAGGATGCTACCTTTACCATAACAGGCAGTGATAATCTTTCAGGGCTTTCCAGAATTCAGGTTGGTATAGGAAACGAGGTCTTTGCTTACCTGAAGCAGGCTGAGTTTTCTCTTTCCGCAGAGGGAGAATATCAGGTTATATGGAGGGTAGAGGATAGTGTGGGAAATATATCAAAGGACAACTTACTCTCCTTTTCCTTAGATAAGAATGGCCCGGAGATAAAGATTGTGACTAATCCAGAGCTGGCTATCTATAATAAGAACTATATGCTTCCAGACAATGCCACAATCACCATTGATGCTTCTGATAAGCCTGCTGGGGTTTCTGCTATCTTCTACCAAATAGACAGTGGTAAAATGATCAGGTATAATGGCCCTATATCTATCAAGGAGCAGGGGCTTCATATTTTAAGATATAAGGCTATTGACAAGGCAGGCAATGAAACCAAAGACTGCTCCTTCTCTGTCTTCATTCAACCTCTGATGCATGAATATCACAAATGACCTACAAGCACTTGTAGGTCTCAATATGGTCTGTCTTGCGGCAAGAAAAAAACACCTTCTTCTTAAGGCTTTCAACTCACCAAAAAAGGCTTGGGAGGCAAAGAGAAAGGATTTAGAAAGAATAGAGGGTTTGCAAAGGGATGATGTGGAGCTTATCCTTTCTGCCAAAAAGAAGATAGAGCCTAAAAAAGAGATAAAAAGGGCAGAAAAAGAGGCCATAAAGATTATAACCTTCCGAGATACATCTTATCCTAAAGCACTCTCTTTGATCTCCGACCCACCTTTAGTTCTATATGTAAAAGGCGAGATAAAAGAGACAGACAGGCTTTCAATTGGGATTGTTGGCTCAAGAATGGCATCAGATTATGGAAAGAGGGTGACCAGAGAGTTTGTCTCTGAGCTTGGAAGAGCAGGGTTTACCATAGTCTCAGGTCTGGCAAAAGGCATAGATGCTGAGGCGCATAGGACAGCTCTAAAGGTTGGCATAAGGACTCTGGCAGTTTTGGGATGCGGAATAGATGTTGTCTATCCAGAAGAGAATAGAAGGTTATTTTCCGAAATTCCATCAAGCGGCGCTATCATTTCTGAGTTTCCCTTAGGAACACCCCCATCAAAAGAGAATTTTCCTCAGAGAAATAGGATAATTGCTGGGCTTTCTTTGGGTATTGTTGTTGTAGAAGCAGCAGAGAGAAGCGGTGCCTTGATAACAGCCAGATTAGCCATTGAAGAGGGAAGAGAGGTCTTTGCTGTTCCAGGCCCTATTACCTCTCCTTTAAGTTGTGGGACAAATAAGCTGATAAAGGATGGGGTAAAGCTTACAGATTCTTCAATAGAGATAGTTGAGGAACTCGGCCCTATGATAGAAAGGGTGATGGAAGAATGAAAGTAACCGCTTAAGCCCATACATTAGGAGTGTCCGGAGATAAATCATTTCAAATTTAGCATTTCAAATTTAGCAT
>JASEHO010000219.1 GCA_030018505.1 bacterium | reverse complement strand
TAACAGATGGAGAGAGGGCATTACAGAGACAAGTAAAGAATCAGTTCAACAACATTATCTTGATATTAGACCTCTTCCATGTCTTGGAGAAACTATGGGACGCTGCATATCTATTCCACCAAGAGGGAAGCAAAGAGGCAAAAGAATGGGTCAAGAAACATACGCATAGTATTCTCTCTGGCAAGGTGAGTCAGGTGATAAAGGGTATACGGCAGAGTGCAACCAAGAGAGGGGAATTGAGACGACAGATAGACTTTCGAATAGCTATGGTCTTCTGCGAGATGAGACATGCTTCAGGCACTAAGTTTCATAAGCCTTTTTGCCAATCTTTCTCCCAATTGGATAGCCTGCAATCTTTCTCCTCTTATCTTTGACCTTACTATTCTCTCTCCATCAACAGTCATTCCAGAGATCAAAAGGTCGTTATCAAAAAGTTCTGCCAAAACACCAATGGCAACCTGACACCCACCACCTAAGGTTTTCAGGAAAGATCGCTCTGCTTCTATGCAAACCTGAGAATCTTTGTCGTTCAAACCCTCTACCAATTCCCGTATCTTTGTATCATCAGCCCGTATCTCTATGGCTAATGCACCTTGACCTGCAGCAGGAAGG
>JASEHO010000218.1 GCA_030018505.1 bacterium | reverse complement strand
TGCTGGGGCTTTTGGGTGTCCTTTGTACCTATATCTGGAAAGGTAACCACAAGATGGAGAAGGCTATTATGGATGGGCAGGAGAGAATGGAGAGAGCTATCATGGAAAGCCAGAAAGTCCTTGTGGAAGGTCAGAAGGTTCTTGTGGAAGGTCAGAAGGAGATTGCTCAGATGCTTTTTAACCAGACAAAGATATTGGAGCGAATAGAGGGGAAGATTCCATCTGTTTCTGCTGGTTGAGTTGATCTGAAATGTCAAGAATAAAGATTTGACCCCATTCTGGAAGGAGGTGATATTAAGATGCCGAATACTGCAAGGGCAGTTTATGATAACGGAAGAATACAGTTTAAAGACAGGGTGCCAAAAGGACGATTTGAAGTTATGGTCACCTTTCTTGATAAATGCAAGGAAAAGAAGGAAGATTTTACTCCTGTTGCCTTTGGTGTATGGAGAGGGAGGGATGAAACAAAGGATAGTGCTGTATGGGTGAAGAACTTGCGAAAAAAATGGGGCCTTAGGAAAACTGAATGAAGATTATAGATACAGACATTATAATTGATTATCTATACCTAAATAAATTGAAATTCCAATAAATGGTTGTACCATAAAACATGCTGTA
>JASEHO010000217.1 GCA_030018505.1 bacterium | reverse complement strand
CCCGCTCAGCATTTGTGCAGGTAATTTGAAGGCATAAGTCTGACTGCCGGCTTCATCGAATTCAAGTGTTGCCGTCTGAGGTTCTCCCGGCGTAATCAAACTCACCGTCCCCTGCTCCTGTAAGGCAACCGTTAAAGTTACCGTCGCACCTTGTTCATATACCTGTCTATCAGGGATAATCGTCAGTGTCCCGCTCTCCCGCACATAAATCGCATCCAACCAGATGGCCCGCTCATCACTTGAGTATATTCCAAAATTGAGTTTTTGTCCAGTATGATGAATGGGGAAGTTGGAAATGGAAAATTGGAAATTAGAAATTGGAAATTGGAAATTGGAAGGAGGAAGAGTAAAAGTCTGGGTGGCATTATAATCGTTGAATCGGACTTTCGCCGATAGGTTTAATGTTCCCAGTGAGATGTCACTTAGATTGGTTACTTTCAGCGTCAATGTCGCCATTTCACCTTCTGCATAAGCCTCCTTATCCAAACTCGCCTCCACATTAATTTTTATCCCCACTATCCTCACAAAATTTAATGTCTCAGTAGATAATCTCTCTCCCCTTGCCCCTAACCACTCACCACTCACCACTAAACTATATGTCCCATCCTCAAAATCCGCAGGC
>JASEHO010000216.1 GCA_030018505.1 bacterium | reverse complement strand
GGTTCTGGGTTCAAGACCTTGAGTTCTGGGTTTAAGGCTTTAGGTTCTATGTTCAAGACCTTAGGCTCTATGTTCTGTATCTTAGGTTCTGTAGCCTGTGGTTTAGGTTCTATAGTCTGTATCTTAGGTTCTATGTTTTGAGCTTTAGGTTCTGGGTTTAAGACCTTATGTTCTATGTTCAAAACCTTGGGTTCTATGTTCTGTATCTTGGGTTCTATGTTTTGAGCTTTAGGTTCTGGGTTCAAGACCTTGAGTTCTGGGTTTAAGGCTTTAGGTTCTATGTTCACTATTTTAGGTTCTTGGTTTAAGGTTATAGGTTCTGGGTTTAAGACCTTAGGTTCTATGTTCTGGATTTTAGGTTCTGGGTTCTGTATCTTAGGTTCTGTAGTCTGTAGTCTGTAGTCTGTAGTCTGTAGTTTAGGTTCTATGTTCTGAGCTTTAGGTTCTATGTTCTGGATTTTTGGTTCTATGTTCAAGACCTTGGGTTCTATATTCTGGACTTTTGGTTCTATATTCTGGGGTTTAATCTCTATAGTCTGTGGTCTGTGGTCTGTGGTCTGTAGTTTAGGTTCTATGTTCTGAGCTTTAGGTTCTATGTTCACTATTTTAGGTTCTTGGTTTAAGGTTATAGGTTCTG
>JASEHO010000215.1 GCA_030018505.1 bacterium | reverse complement strand
GACTTTCTTTAATTGTTTGCCTTAGGGCTAATGTTGTAGTAGCATTCTTGTGTAACTTTATCTGCATAGGTTAGTTATTATACAACTTAACCTATCGTTAGTCAACATTTTAGACCCTATCCATACCTTGTGCACTATAATCCGGGATGAGCCAGATAATTTTTATGGATGGGCAATGCTTACGAAAGCTGTTGGCAAACCCTTTGGCCATATCCATTAGTCCATGGATGTTTAAATTTAATGGTGCGATGCTCTATTTTATGTTTCTTGCAGATTGTATCAAATGGATGAACTTTCTTGGTCTTTTTGTTTTTAGGAAGCACTTTTAGCTAAATTCAAAGCCATTGTCAGTAAGAATGTAGTTAATCTTATAGGGATAGAAACAAAGGACTGCTTTTAGGAATTTGGCGCCTGTTTCCTTATTTTTGCTTTTACCAAGCATCACAAATGCTACCTTTCCAACCCTATCAATAGCAGTATAAATATAGTTTCTCTCTTTGTTAATCTTAGGGGCATAAAGAAGGTCTATATGGAGATATCCAAGACCATATTTTCTAAACTTCTTGATCTTTCTCTCTTGTCTAAGAAAATCAGAAGGAAGGGTGTCTAATTCATATCTTTTTAGACACCGATAGAT
>JASEHO010000214.1 GCA_030018505.1 bacterium | reverse complement strand
GAAGATAAAGAAGTCTATGTGGTGTAATGACTTAAGTAGAGTTGGGAAAATTGGTTAAAAATAAGGGTGGTTAGTATTTTCGTTCTAAGTGATTGAAACACAAGGAGAAAAGTGGTGCTTTTATGATGAAAAAGGAGGTGAAAAAGATGCTTTTGAAAGACAAATTATGGAGGTTAGTATTTTTAGCCCTGCCAAACCACTGTTCCCAAGGGTCCGGAAGGGGTGCTGTGCGAAAGTAAGACTTGATGAATAAAGGATTGCGAGTTGCTCTACGGATAGTATGATGGTTCACCCTTATTTTATCGTGCGAAAGTAAGACTTGATGAATAAAGGATTGCGAGAATTATGCTATTACCGGTTACCTGTTTAATTATGCTATTACGTGCGAAAGTAAGACTTGATGAATAAAGGATTGCGAGATAAGTAGTTTCAGAACCAACAGGTAAATCTATATTGAGGTGCGAAAGTAAGACTTGATGAATAAAGGATTGCGAGGGTATTGAGTAATATCAAACTTAGAGGCATCAAAAAAGTGCGAAAGTAAGACTTGATGAATAAAGGATTGCGAGAATTTAACTTATTACCTACCTTATCACTGCTACCTTATTGTGCGAAAGTAAGACTTGATGAATAAAGGATTGCGA
>JASEHO010000213.1 GCA_030018505.1 bacterium | reverse complement strand
ATTGAATCTAACAATTTTACTTTAGCATTTTCCATAGCAAGAAAACATTTGTTCAAATAAGTTGCACCTGTAATAAAATACGTGGCATTTGTTACAAACAAATGTGGAGGGTTATGTGGATAAATTCTATAATCTTTTTCTTGCATTTATAATCTTCCTTATTTGGAGTGCATTTTTGGAGTGCATTGACCATGTCACTTTGGAGTGCATTGACCGTGTCACTTTGGAGTGCATTGACCGTGTCAATGCATGCATCGTCACGGACGATGCACTCCATAATCACTCCGAACATTATACATCTTCCAAAAGTTTTGTCACATTCTCCGCTATTTTTGCCTCCAGTTCGTGGGCCTCGGCATTGAGTACTTCTAATTCCTCATTAAGTTCTTCCAGTCGTTCGTGAAAGTCAAAATCTTCCTCCTCTCTTTCTGCTACACCTACATATCTGCCAGGATTAAGGGAGTATTCTTGCTGTCTAATCTCATCAATGGTTGCTATTTTGCAAAGACCTGGAATGTCACGATATTTGCCATCTGGGAAGTGCTCATCGAGCATGGTCTTGCTGCCACTATCAGTTTCAACAGCTTCATCTCTATAAAGCCTTGTGATATTGGCGATGAATTCAATCTGCTCGGCTGTAAATTCCC
>JASEHO010000212.1 GCA_030018505.1 bacterium | reverse complement strand
ACAGAGATAAATCTTCCCAATGGCTATTATTTCTGGAGGATAAAGGTATTAAATAATGACCTTCCCAATCTCTATTCTGGTTGTGGAACTTTCTCTATTCTTCCACAGATTTCGCAGATTTTGCAGATTTCAGAACCTGCTTCTCCTAAGGTGTCGGCTTTGTTTCAGAGTTTTCCTAATCCAACAGAAGGTGAATGCTGGATACCTTTTCAATTAGCATTTAACATTGATCATTTATCATTTAGCATTTACAACATCGTGGGGCAAAAGGTAAAGACTATTGATGTTGGCCCAAGGAAGGCAGGTTGTTACACAACAAAGGATAGAGCCATATTCTGGGATACAAAAAATAATTCTGGACAAAATGTATCAAAAGGTCTATATTTTATAAACCTTAAGGCAGGCAACTTTTCTGCTATAAAATCAATGATAATAAGGAGGTAAAGGCTATGTTTAAGGAAAAGACAATGAGAGGATTGATTTGCTTGGTGGCAATTATGCTGGCAAGCAGAGGTTGGGCTTTGGGAGAGAAAGAAAAAGGGACTCCTGCGGTAGAGAAGGTTGGAACTGTGACCACCACAGAGATTGAGGCTTTGGGGCCAACTAAAGCAGTATCTTCAATCATGTCTGGATTAGGTAGAAAAGGAAC
>JASEHO010000211.1 GCA_030018505.1 bacterium | reverse complement strand
CTAATTGCTCATTGATAATTTTGCAATGAA
Source organism: bacterium (assembly GCA_030018505.1). Taxonomy (GTDB): domain Bacteria; phylum UBA9089; class UBA9088; order UBA9088; family JAGUXG01; genus JAGUXG01. The sequence goes on along the minus strand of JASEHO010000211.1, from coordinate 619 downwards.
TTCCCTTTTTACCTGGTTGTTGCTTTGCTTCAGATGATTCAAGTGCTACATAAATCGACCAGCTCTACTGACATATCTTTGGTGTCAAGTATAGCTATGGTGCATCTTTTAGTCATCCATCCGCCACATTCACCGGGGTTGATGACTGTAGTCTTTCCCTGTTTGATCTCAATCTTATGGGTATGGCCATAAATGATGAGGTCAAAGCTTTCAGCCTTGACAAGTTCAGGAAGGAACTCAGGTATGTGATAAAGGAGGGTCTTCTTATTATCAACAACTAATTTATATGGGCTTTCATACAACTCTCCACCAAACTCTTTGAACCTTTCTTTCAAGAGTCTCTTTTCTCCATCATTATTTCCAAAGACACCAATAAACTTAGAGCTTAAGAGCTTAAACTCTTTGGCTGTGATAGGTGAGATAATATCCCCGGCGTGCAGCACAATCTCTACATTTGCTTCATTAAATCTTGTGCAAGCCCTATTTATCATATCCATATTCTCATGAGAATCTGCCATTATTCCTATCTTCATCATTATCAGCTTCTTTTCTTCCCTTGTAACACTTTACTCATCTGAAGTAAGTTCAATGTAAAATGTAAAATTAGCAATTAGCATTT
>JASEHO010000210.1 GCA_030018505.1 bacterium | reverse complement strand
ATGCTAAATTTGCAATTTGCTAGTGAAATTTCTTATTATCCTTTCGGACACTACACCTTTACCCTAATGTCTGCCCCAATCCTTTCTTCCTATCTTATTATCCCTACCATTTTGTTATGCCGATCTTGCCAACAGACTTTCCTCTGCTTCCACCTGTAACTGTGTAGATATAGACACCTGAGGCAATACCCCTTACATCCCATTTTTCTATTGCTTCATCTACATCTATCTCCTTTATCAACTCTCCAGCAATGTTGTATATCTTGATAACTGCACCATAGCTTACATTGCCAAAGTAGATATAGTCTCCACCAAACTTAGCATCATTCTTCTTGTATGGGTTGGGATAGACCTTGACACTGTTGTTGTTTGGGGCAAAGATAGATACAGTTGGTGTGCCGGCTAAGGTGAAGGTGGAGAAGTGAGGGACATAAGCAAAGGCAAAATTCTCTGTACCGTTTATTGTGGTTGGAAGGGCTGTCCATGTCAAAATGTCAAAATGGTAAATGATTAAGTTGTTTTCGTTAATATTTGTTCCATCAACCCAGCCATCGTTATTAGCATCTGGATAGGAAAGGCAAACTGTAGTTGTGCCTATTTGACCTGCTGTAAGCGTTCAGGTAGTGTCCGAAAAGGGGATAAAATTCATTGCAAATTGCAAAT
>JASEHO010000020.1:6423-16688 GCA_030018505.1 bacterium | reverse complement strand
TTTACATTTTACATTGAACTTTACTCGGTTACTTCAGATGAGTAAAGTGTTACGAAAATTCAAAATGCAAAATGTAAAATGCAAAATTATTGTTTAATCTTTACCTTAATTTTGATTTTTGATATTTAATTTTTGATTTTATTATGAAAGTAATTCTATTTGGACCACCTGGGGCTGGAAAGGGGACGCAGGCTCGAAGGTTAAGTGGAAAAATTGGAATTCCACAACTTTCCACAGGCGATATCCTCAGGGAGAATGTGAAATACCAAACAGAGCTTGGAAAGGCTGCCTTATCTTATATGGAGAAAGGAGAGCTTGTTCCAGATGAGCTTATATTAAAGCTAATCAAAGAGAGGTTATCTTCCGAAGATATAAAGAAAGGGTTTATCCTTGATGGGTTTCCAAGGACAATAAATCAGGCAGAGAAGCTCTCGGAGTTACTGAAAGAGATGGAGATAGGGATTGATGTGGTAATCAATGTAGATGTTCCAGATAAGGTAATTATTGAAAGGAATACAGGAAGAAGGCTCTGCTCTGATTGCCAGATGATGTATCATATTGAGTTTTCTCCACCCAAAAAAGAGGGTATCTGCGATAAATGCGGAGGTGGTTTATATCAGAGAGTAGATGACAGAGAGGATAAGGTCAGATATAGACTAAAGGTCTATACAAAAGAGACAGAGCCAGTCCTTAATTTCTATAAAGAAAGAGGTCTGCTCAAGACTATAAATGGCATAGGAGCTGAGGAAGAGATTAACCGGAGGATAAAAGAAGCTATAAGCTGTAAGTTGTAAGTAGTAAGGATTAAGATTATCGTAAGCGTTCAGGTATGTCCGAAAAATAGATTAAATTCATTTCAAATTTGAAATGATAAATGCTAAATTTGCAATGAAAATTTATCCCCTTTCTTGACTTCTAATGCATGGGCTTAAGCGGTTACAGATTATCCTCATAGCTTATAGCTTAATACTTGAAAGCTTTTTACACTTATGATTATCCTGAAGTCAGAGGCTGAAATAGCTAAGATTAGAGAAAGTGAGAGAATCTTAGCTAAAGTCTTTGAGAGACTGAAGCAAACAATATCTGAAGGCATCGCGACCTCATATCTTAATAAACTTGCCCATTCTGAAATTACAAAGCAAGGAGCAACACCTGCCTTTCTTGGTTACAGAAACTTCCCAGCCTCTATCTGCACCTCAGTAAATGAGGAGGTAATACACGGTCTTCCAGGAGATAGAAGGCTAAAGAAAGGCGACCTTTTGAAGATAGATATTGGCATTTTATATAAAGGCTACTATGCAGATGAGGCTGAGAGTTTTGAGATAGGAAAGATAACGGCTGAGGCAAAAACCCTTATCAATACAACAAGGAAGGCTCTTGAAATAGGGATAGGGGTAGCCAAAAAAGGCAATATGGTTAGAGACATATCCTTTGCTATTCAAGAGTTTGTTGAAAAGAGAGGCTTCTCTGTGGTGCGTGAGTATTGCGGACATGGCAGTGGAAAAGAGCTTCACGAAGAACCAGAGATTCCAAACTTTGTCGGGAATGGAAGTGATGGCAAAACTAAGATAAAAGAGGGAATGGTCTTCTGTATAGAACCAATGATAAATATTGGGGCTTCAGAGATAAAGGTTCTCTCTGATGGATGGACAGTGGTTACCAAAGATAGAAGCCTTTCTGCCCATACAGAAAAAATGGTAGCCATAACAGGTAAAGGCACAGAGGTATTGAGCTTAAGATAAAGAAGGTTAAAAGGTTAAAAAGTTTAGGATGTTATTTAACCGTAACACTTTAACCAGTTGAAGTAATAATTTCTGGGTAAGTTAAGGAAAAAAAAGAAATTTATTCATGGAGATGCTTAAGCGGTTACGAAGATGAACCGTCCCGAAAGTTTTACTAAATCTGTTGCTTATAGGAGGTATATATGAAACTTTTACAGCAGAAAAAACCGTTTGAGTATTTGCTTTCTGATGTTAATGAGCCTATGCTCTTTAGGGAGCAGTTTCCATACACTGATGTTCCCAAAATTCTTTTTGATGGAAAGGAGGTTGCCATTTCACCTCCTGATGAGATTCTAATAACAGACACAACCTTCAGGGATGGACAACAGGCAAGACCACCATACACACCAAAGCAGATAGCAGAAATATATACCCTTCTTCATAGATTGGGTGGCCCAAATGGAATCATCCGTCAGTCTGAGTTCTTTCTCTACAGCGAAAAGGACAAAGAGGCTGTAGAAATGTGCAAGAATTTAGGCTTCAAATACCCAGAGATAACTGGCTGGATTAGGGCAAACAAACAAGATTTTAAGCTGGTGAAAGAGATTGGGCTTTCTGAGACTGGAATACTCACCTCTATCTCTGACTATCATATCTTCTTGAAGCTGAATAAAAAAAGGAGTGAGGCTATTTCTGATTACCTAAAGATAGTAGAATCTGCTTTAGAGGCTGGAATCGTTCCGAGATGCCACTTAGAGGATATTACCCGGGCTGACTTCTATGGGTTTGTTATCCCCTTTGTCCAGAGATTGATGGAGCTTTCTTCACAAGCAAAGATTCCAATAAAGATAAGGGCTTGTGATACAATGGGGCTTGGTGTCCCGTATCCTTCTGTAATGCTACCGAGAAGCGTTCCAAAGATTATCTGGGGGCTGGTTAATGAGGGAGGTGTTCCTTCATCTAATCTTGAGTGGCACGGACACAATGATTTCCATAAGGTGCACATCAACGCTGTCACAGCCTGGCTATATGGGGCAACCTTTGCCAACAGCACTCTCCTTGGTTTTGGAGAGAGAACAGGAAACTCGCCCCTTGAAGCCTTAGTGATTGAATATATCTCTCTTACTGGCTCTACGGATGGAATAGAGACAACAGTCATCACAGAAATAGCAGAATACTTTGAAAAAGAGATAGACTTTCATATTCCGCCAATATATCCCTTTGTTGGGTCTGAATTTAATGTTACCAAAGCAGGCATACACGCTGATGGGATAAGTAAAGACGAGGAGATATACAATATCTTTGACACCCAAAAGCTTTTGAATAGACCACCAAAGGTGGCTATTACTGATAAATCAGGCTTAGCTGGAATATCCCATTGGATAAACTCTTATCTCAGATTAGAAGGAGGCAGGAGGATTGATAAAAGGCATCCAGGCATAGTCCATATCCAAAGATGGATAGATGAAGAATATAAGGAGCAAAGGATAACCTCTATCTCTGATGAAGAGATGCTTAGAGAGGCAAGGAAATACCTACCAAACCTCTTTGAGTCCGACTTTGATCTCCTAAAGAAAAGGGCCTACTCTGAGGCAAAGGAATTGATTGAAATGCTGGTAGAAGAAGAGCCTATTCGCTCTGGAGATGTTCGTCATCAAGAAGAGAGCCTCAAAAGGTTTATTAGAGAAAATCCATTCATTCAGTTCATTTATATCACTAATCTTCGTGGGGTAAAGATAACCAAAAACATCACCCATCCTCAAGATATAGCCAAGTATGAAGGGTTAAAAGAGGAAGAGAGCTTTGCAGGCAGAGACTGGTTTACAGAGCCTTTATCTGATGGAAAGACATACTGCTCTGACTTCTATACCTCCAAGTTCACTAAAAGGCTCTGCATCACCGTCTCCACGCCCATCCGTGATGCTCGAGAAGAGATTATTGGCATCCTTGGGGCAGACATAATGTTTGAGGAATTGGCCAGATTAGAAAGCGAGGAATAGACTTAGATAATTTAGGCACTAGAAATTTAGTGCTAAAGGTAATATAAGACTATCAATAGGCAGGATAATACTAGGTTAGCTTGAAGGAGGAAAATATGGATACAGCAGCTCAAATCGAGAAGCTGTTATGTAATATTCGACGTCGGAATCGCCGCGAAATTATCGTTGGTTTCATTATATTACCTGTATTCGGCTTCTTTGCAGCCATAACGCCAGTTGGCTCTTTGGCGTTCTTCGGGCATCTTCTGATCCTTGTAGCGATTCTGTTCGTAATCGGCATGATCTGTTTTGTTGCCTCACCGCGTGGCGACCTAAGCAGTCATTCTATCGACGAGGTTCAATATTGGCGAAATGAAATTCTGCGACAAGCAAAACTGTTGCGACTCGTGCCCCTATGGTATCTTTTACCATTTCTTCCAGGTATGATTCTTTTATTTTGGTCAATGCGAGTATCCTTTGCCTTAATATCTATTCCACTTATTATCGTTATAGTAATTTTTGGACTTGTCACTTGGCTTAATTTGAAAGCGGCATCAAAACTGCAACAAGAGGCAAGCACACTAAAGTAAAAACAAGCTAACCAATCACTGCACCTGACCGCCAACAGTCTGTAATTTTTTCAAAGTTTATGCCTATCCTGTTGGCAGCAGTAGAGCTCAATCATTATGTGATAAAAAGCAAAGTGAGGCAAATTAGAGCTTGATAATACGCACGGAATATGGTACTCTATTTGATAGAGGTGATGAATATGACAACATTAACAACTACTAAAGCAAGAGCAAAATTATATAATCTGTTGGATGAGGTGGCTTCATCGCACCAACCTATTCAGATTACAGGCAAAAGGGCTAATGCTGTTCTTATTGCAGAGGAAGATTGGCGAGCAATACAGGAAACCCTTTATCTTTTATCAATCCGAGGAATGAGAGAATCAATTCGAGAAGGACTCGAAACACCTACCAATAAATGCAGTAAGGAACTGAAGTGGTGAATTGGCAACTTGTTTTCACAAAGCAAGCTCAAAAAGATGCTAAAAAACTTGTAGCATCAGGTCTTCGTCCAAAAGTTGAGATTCTGTTAGATATTTTGAGAAAAAATCCATTCCATCAGCCACCACCGTTTGAAAAATTAGTTGGAGACTTAGAAGGAGCTTACTCTCGTCGTATTAACATTCAACATCGTCTCGTGTATCAAGTCCTAATGGAGATCAAAACAGTAAAGGTAATCCGTATGTGGACTCATTATGAATGAGGTTAAGATTCTTCACCTAACAAGTCGTTGCAGCGGACCTCGCTATCGCTCGGCGGCTGAGCTCTATCGTTAGACAGATGAATACACATATTAGCTTGCTATACAAAAAATGGAGGAGTAAAGGATGTCAGGTCGTTTAATCGAGATATTTGAAGATAAAAGGTTGTCAGAGAAGATTAAGCCTCATTTATTTCATCTGGCAGAATTAGAAAGTTCGTAACACTTTACTCATCTGAAATAACTCGGTAAAGTTCAATGTAAAATGTAAAATTAGCAATTAGCATCTTAAAATTATTTCTCTTCTTCAAAAGTTAATTGCTCATTGATAATTTTGCAATGAATTCTATTGCTTGGTTGTTGCTTCACTTTTAGATGGTAAATAGTTACGAAAGTTCAAGGGCAGGGAAAATCGGAATGGAGGTTGGTTCTCTTCGGGAAAGAATCATAGTAGCTTTACTCATCTACAAATTTGGTGAAGCAAATGTAGAGACTGAAATTCCTATCACTGAACCTGAAGTAGATGTAAGATTATCTGGACAACCTGTGTCCATCAAAACAATTACGGGTAGAGGATTTAGTGGTGTTAAACTTATATGGACGGTGGATACTCAAAAAGCAAGAGAGTTTTGCGATGGCTATTCTCCACATTGTGATATCTTGCTTGTCCAGATTGACTGGAATAATATTGGAGGGTTTTACTATATACCTTTGGATGTCCAGAAAAGGCTTTTTAGGGAGATGGGTAGAAAGGATTATATTAAACTTCCTAAACCGGGAACAAATCCAAGAGGTGTGGAGATAACCAAAGAGGCATTATCAACTTTGATTAAAGATAAAGACAGTAAGGTTATTGAAATTCACTGGCAACGAACAGAAATAGACTACAGCCCTTACAAAAGATGGGTTGATTATTGGAGGGAGGAGGATTAAGATGAGAACCCTCAAGGCAAAAAGAGGAACCCAGACAAGTCCTTTTGGTGCTCCTGGCAGAATAAATCATGATTCTACATCTTTCTATATGAGCAAATTATACGAAGGACTACCAAAGGAGCAGAAGGTCAAATATATAGAAAATCCTATACCTTCACAATCTTTGGACAAAATTTTTTGCAAATCCTCCGAGAAGATGGAAGAATTGCCTGATAATAGTATACATTTGATGGTAACCTCTCCTCCCTATAATGTTGGAAAAGAATACGATGAAGACTTTACATTGGAAGAATATTTACAGTTCCTAAAGAGGGTATGGCAAGAGGTTCATAGGGTACTTGTTCCAAGAGGCAGGGTTTGTATTAACATTGCAAATTTAGGAAGGAAGCCCTATATTCCTCTACATGCTTTCATAGTGAAAGATATGCTTAATTTGGGATTTCTTATGAGAGGAGAGGTTATATGGAATAAGGCTTCAAGTTCCAGTCCATCTACAGCTTGGGGGAGTTGGCTTTCTCCTGCCAATCCGACCTTAAGGGATATTCATGAGTATGTTTTAGTCTTTTCCAAAGGTATGTTTAGAAGGAATACTAACAACAGTAAAAAAAGTTCTATCTCTAAAGAGGAATTTTTGCAATTTACCAAGAGTGTCTGGACATTTGGGGCAGTCTCTGCCCAAAGGGTTGGACACCCTGCCCCATTTCCTGTTGAGTTGCCTTATAGATTGATTCAGCTATACACCTTTGAAGGGGAGGTTGTATTAGACCCTTTTATTGGAAGTGGTCAGGCTGCAGTAGCAGCAATAAAGACAAATCGTCATTATGTAGGGTATGATATAGACGAAGGTTATGTAAAATTAGCACAAGAGAGAATCAGAGAATTATTAGTAGAATTTACATCTCCAAAGTTATTTGATCTTGAAAGTATGAGTTGCAAATAAAATGAACAATTTTACTCTGTCTAATCAATCGCTGCCTGCCTGTGCGTAGCACCTGTCTGCCGTTGCACAGGCAGGCGCAGACAGGCACCTGATCGCCAACAGGCTATAGTTTTCTGAAGTTCTGTGCCCTATCAAAGTTTAGTGGTTTTCCAAAGTTTGTGCCAATACTGTTGGCAGCAGGTGAGCTTGATCATTAGATGGAATATAATTAACCAAAAAGGAGGTGTAAATAATGAAGGAACTGAAGGTTAAGGATATAATGACCAGGAGCGTGATTACCATTTCAGAGGATGCTTTAGTCTATGAGGCTGCAGAGATGCTGGTGGATAATGATATAAGTGGTTTGGCAGTTACCTCTGTTGATGGAGAATTGGTTGGTGTTCTCTCTGAGGCAGATATGATCAGGCTTGTAAGCGGTGATATGGAAGGCAACTTAGGAAAGATAACAGTCAAGGAGATAATGACCTCTCCAGCTATAACTGTCAACAGAGAAGATGATTTAATGGAAGCTGTCAGGTTTATGGGTATATACAGTATCCATAGGCTTATTGTCCAGCAAGAGGTGAAGGTTGGCGAAAAGACCAAGCTCTTTCCAGCTGGAATACTCTCTATTTCTGATGTGGTCAAGGCAATGGCAAGAAAATAGTAGAATGTTGTAAGATTAGGATGATTTTAGCTTAGACGAGGTTCATGCTCCCTGTTCTGTAGCCGCAAAGGTCAAGGGTGATGTAGGTGTAACCGAATGCTTTAAGCCTTTCAACTATCTTTTCTCGGTCTTTCAGGCAGGTTTCCATATCCTGTTTCTCTACCTCAATTTTGCAGAGGGCTTCATAATCTCTCACCCGCACTTGCAAGATTCCCAATCCCTTGAGATACTCCTCAGAAGATTCTACCCTTCTCAAAGCCTCTTCTGTAATCTTTCTTCCATAAGGAAATCTTGAGGCAAGGCAGGCAAAAGACTGCTTATTATAGGTAACCAGCCCCAATCTTCTTGAGAGCTTTCGTATCTCATCCTTAGTTAGGGAAACCTCTTCTAATGGCGACCTGACCCCAAATGCAACAGCCGCACGCCTGCCAGGTCTTTCGTCAGATAGGTCATCTGCGTTTCCTCCATCAAGGATACAGGATAAACCCTCTTCTTTGGCTATCTGGGTCAATCTGCCAAATAGCTCTACTTTGCAGAGATAACATCTATCTTTTGGATTTTCAGCAAAGCCTGGAATATTAAGTTCATCAGATAGAATCGACCTGTGCCTTACCCCCAATTTGGAAGCTACAGCCTTTGCTTGTTCAATCTCTGAGGCAGGGTAAAGAGAAGATTCAGATGTTACAGCCAATACCTTCTCTCCCAATGTATCTTTTGCTACCTTGAGGAGCAAAGTAGAATCAACCCCTCCAGAGTAAGCGACCAAAACGCTTTTCATCTCCAGGAGAAGCCTTTTCATCCCCTCCAATTTTTTGGCAATATTCACCTTTTTATACTGTAAAGTTGTAGGTTGAGAAAGCATAGCAGGTATAACCAGAATTACTCCAACAAAATCCCATCAACAAATTTCACCATCTCAAAGAGGAACTCCCTTGCCCTCTCGGTATCCTCTCTCTCTATTATGTTTTTTAGGATATGGAGTTTCCTGATGAGCGCCTTAGGATTTTTTACCGGGTCCTGGTCCTTATAGAATATCTTTGAGCAGGTGGTAGGCTTTGTCCCCTTTCTTATATCTTCTTCTTTCAGTCTCTCTCCTGGCCGTAATCCTATATACTCAATCCCTATCTCTTGGGCAGAGGATAGAATGAGCAGATTCTTTGCCAGGTCAGTGATATTTACTGCCTCTCCCATATCCAAGACATAAATTCTTCCAGAGACTGCCTCAAAGGATGCGGCCTGAAGGATAAGGGATACTGCCTCGGCCTGGGTCATAAAATATCTACTTGCCTCTTGATGGGTTACGGTAAGAGGAACCCTCCTCTTTATCTGGCTTCTAAATATAGGTAGAACAGAGCCATTGCTTCCTAAAATATTTCCGAATCTAACCACAGAAAATCTTGTTTTGTTTGGTGTGTAGAGTTGAAAGAGGGACTCTGCCACCCTCTTTGTCGCTCCCATAACAGATATTGGAACAGAGGCTTTATCTGTAGAGATTAAGATAAACCTTTCGATAGAGCTTCTCTCTCCTAACTCTATCAATAGCTGCGTGCCAAAGATGTTGGTCTTTATTGCTTCTATAAGATTAGCCTCCATAAGTGGCACATGCTTTAAGGCAGCAGAATGGAAGATAATCTCTGGGCTAAATGTCTTAAATATGGTCTCAAGCCTTCGTCCATCTCTTATATCAGCAACAATGGGAATGACTTCTATGCTTTCTTTCAGGGAAAGATAGAGAAGATAGAGGTCATTCTCGTTATGGTCAAGAAGAAAGAGCTTGTCAGGAGAAAATTTAGCTACATATCTACTCAATTCAGAACCGATAGAACCTGCCGCACCTGTGATTAGCACCCTCTTTCCCTTTAGGAAGCTGGATATTTCGTCTATATTTACGGTTACTGTCTCTCTTCCAAGAAGGTCTTCGGGGCTTACCTCTCTTATCTGATGAAGCTGGACATCACCACTTAAAATCTCTAATATGCCTGGCACTATTTTGAAAGATGCCCTTGTTTCTTTGCAATGGTTGATAATCTCTCTTATCACCTTTCCATCTGCAGAAGGAATGGCAAGAATTATCTCATCTACCCTCTCTTTCTTTCCTATTTCACAAATTCTTTCCCTGCCACCCAAAACCCTGACTCCCATCACCTCTTTTTTCAGCTTCTCTGGGTCGTCATCTATCAGACCAATTATTTGGTATCCCAACTCTCTGTGAGCCTGTATCTCTCTGATAACCCTCCAGCCTGCATCCCCTGCCCCTATAACCAAAAGATTTTTCATTCTCTTTAGTATCTTATAATACCTTCTTTAAGTCAAGTCAAAAATTTTATGATCTCGTAACCCCTCAGTTATCGAGCCTGTAAATTTTTGGCTCTTCACGGAATTTTGCCGATAGGGGAGGCATTACTGAGACGCAACCCTTTTTTCTTCATTATGGTCCGATGTTATATAATTATGCTATGCTACGGATAACAAGAGTAGTAATTGAAAGTCTCCCCTATCATATATGCCCAATGAAAACAGCCTTTACAAAAAAATAGGGAATACCAAATCTATTGGGTGTGGCTATTCTAAATGACAGGCAACCTACTGCAATCACTGAACTTATGTAAAAAAGGATTAAAGCGAAAGATCGCTTTTTATAAATGGGTGAAGGTAAAGTGTAAAAAAGGTGAAAAGAAAGATGGTGTGTAAATAAAGGGGATATGGGGATAAGAAAGATAGGGAGATAAAATATATCTCCAATATCCCCATAATCTCCTTATCTCCTTTTCTTACTA
>JASEHO010000020.1:0-6373 GCA_030018505.1 bacterium | reverse complement strand
AGCGCTATAACTATCACATATTCTCCAGCTTCCAAAAGAATTTGGCTGAATACTCATCATCCAAAAAACTCTTTCCTATCCCTGGTTCTTCTTCCTTCATCTTGCCATGGCAGTCAGAACCACCTGTGATAAAAAGGTTATACTGGCCTGCTTTCTGGATAAGAAACCTTTGAGTCTCCTTGGTAATCTTTGGATGAAAGACTTCAATTCCCATAAGCCCTGCCTTTACAAGTTGTGGGATAAGATTGATCATCTGATAAGGATGGGCAAAGACAGGAATACCACCTGCAGTTTTGATGAGATATATAGCTAAATCTGGTGTAGGCAACGACTCTCTTTCTACCCAACCAATACTACCAAAGGAAAGATACCTTTGAAAGCAAAAGAGCACATCAGAGCCAAACCCTTGTTTGTGAAGAAGACTAGCAATATGAAGCCTGCCTATTGTCCCAGGAGATGCAGATTTTCTTATCTCGTCAAGCTCAATCTTTATTCCGGAGCTTATTAGCTTTTTAACGATCAACTCCACCCTTTTTTCTCTTGCCTCGTGAATAAATGAAAGCATCTCTTTTAGCTTTGAATTCTCAGGGTCAACAAAATATCCGAGTATATGAACCTCTTCACTCTTCTTTCCACCTTCACATCCTATCTCAATTCCCGGAATGACAACAAGGTCAGAGGCGATAGCTTGAACAAAAGGTATTCCTTCCATTGTTTCATGGTCAGTAATGCTGATACAAGAGATTCCAGCATTTTTTACACAGCTCACTACCTCAAAAGGGGTAAGTGTGCTATCTGAATAGATTGTGTGGATGTGTAGGTCAGACTTCATTTTTTGTAACTATTTAACTGAAGTAAAAACACTGAGACTTGAGTTCACGAAGAATTTCACTAGCAAATTTAACAAAAGCAAATTTAAGGAAAGAAATATAGAGACTGGTAATGTCAATCTTGCCAAATTTGAAAATTTGAAATGATAAATGATAAATGCTAATTTTGCAATGAAGTTTTTTATTGTTCCATTTTTACGCTTGTTTTGATGAATAGGCTTAAGCGGTTACATACCATTTTTCCCTTTATCGCCTTGTCCAATATTCCATTCACAAAGCGGAAGGAGTCTTGAGTGCTAAATCTCTTTGTTAGCTCTATCGCCTCATCAATCACTACCACAGGAGGAGTCTCGCAGAGAAATAGAAGCTCAAAAAGGCCAAGCCTTAAAATATGGTGGTCAAGCATGGCAAGCCGTTCAATCTTCCAGTGTTCAAGATGATCCTTTATTACTTTATCAAGCTCTACCTGTTCCTTTATTACTCCATAAAAAAGAGCTGTGGCAAATTCTGTTACCTCTTCATCTTCTGGATATTCAGAAAAGTAGGATTCCACCACCTTTTCTGGCAGTTCGCAAGTTATGCCCTGCCAATAAAGGAGTCGTAAAGCTGTTTCTCTTCCTCTTGTCCTCTTTCTCATTTTTTTACTCTTTACGTATGTGTTTAGCTCATTTTAGCATAAACAAAGGGTTCAAGGGATCCAGGGGAAAGGGATCAAGTGAAGGTAACTTTTCATCCTTTACACTTCCTCCCTTGAATCCTCGAACCCTTTTGTATAAGACACAATTTTCACCTAAACATATACCTCTTTACTATTCCCTATTCCCTATTCCCTATTCACTATTCCCTATTCCCTATTCCCTATTCCCTATTCCCTATTCCCTATTCACTATTCCCTATTCCCTATTCACTATTCACTCTACACTATACACTATCAAAAAATCTCTTGTCAAAAGTAGTTTATTCTTTCTATAATCTTTCTATGATTTCTGCAGGAGACTTAAGGGCTGGCACAAATATAGAATATAATGGTGCAATCTGCACTGTAGTTGATTTTGCTCATATTAAGCCTGGAAAGGGCGGCGCCTTTGCGAAGGTAAAACTGAAACAGATGAAGACAGGCGCTATCGCTGAATATACCTTCAGGCCAGAGGAGAAATTTACCCATGTCCAGATATATGAGAAGCCATATCAGTATCTCTATAGCACAGGGAATGAGTTTTGGTTTATGGATAATGAGACTTATGAGCAGATAAACCTGAATGAGGATATAGTTGGTGAGCGGGCAAAATACCTTATAGAAAATATGGGAGTATCTTTGCTTGAATATAACGAAAAGATTATTGATATGAAGCTACCTGGAGTAGTTACCCAAAAGATAACAGAGACAGAACCAGGGTTCCGAGGAGACACTGCTCAGGGTGGAACAAAGCCTGCTGTTACAGAGACAGGGCTTACTATCCAGGTGCCGCTCTTTATTGAACAAGATGAGTTAGTGAAGATAGATACAAGGACTGGTGCGTATTTGGAGAGGGTAAGGTGAGTGCAGAACATATAGAAAAGCTCGCCATTCTTATGGCAAAAAAGGGTATATTAGAGTTAGAAATAAAAGATACGGACTTTGAATGTAGTCTAAAAAGGAGCAAACTTCTCCCACATATCTCTCCAGCCGAAAAGAAAGAAGATGTATGGGAGATTAAGGCAGAGACAGTTGGCATCTTCTACCCCAAGGTAAAGCCAAAGGAAAGAGTAGAGAGCAATCAAGTAGTAGGCTTGATAACAGTGATAGGAGAGCCATTCGATCTGTTTTCAGATAGAGAGGGAGAGGTTCTTGAGGTATTAGTAAAAGAAGGCAATGCAGTTCAATATGGACAGCCTTTATTTTCGATGCAAATATGACAATATTGGGATGGTTCACTCTTGTTTGAAATCTTAAAGGTTAAAAAATGGAAATTAGAAATTGGAAATTAGGAAGAAATTCGAAATCATAGTCTTCTTTCTTGCCAATTTCAAATTTCTAATTTCAAATTCTCATTTCTAATTTCCAGAAGAAATCAGAAGGAAAAACGATGAATATGAACCGTCCCAAAGTTTCATCCTTTCGAGGTTTTGTGCTACAAAAAACCATAGATTTGGACTGTTTTTTGCAAATGTTAATGAACTATCAGAGATGCGTAATGAAGTAGAATAGGATGGAAGAAAGGTTCGACCTACAGCTTTTTGCTAGACCAGAGGATGAGGGAAAGACAGAGGAGCCAACCCATAGAAAACTTGAACAGGCAAGGAGAAAGGGTCGTGTTGCTAAGACAGTGGAGCTTTCTCCTTGCCTTATCACCTTAGCCATCTGCTTTCTTCTCTCTTTTATTGGTCTTTCAATATTCAAATCTTTTTGTGAGCTTATTTTAAGGTCAATTTTACAAATTAATTCCTATCCTTCCTTCACTCCCCAAATAGCCCAATCTATATTCTTACAAATGGGTCTTTCTTTCGTCAAGATTGTAGGTCCAATTATGCTTTGTGCCTTTGTCCTTGCCTTTTTCTCTGAGATAGCTCAAGTTGGATTCCACTTTGCTTCAGAAGCATTCTCTTTTGACCTTGGCAAGTGCAAGCCAAACTTTGGAAAAATTTGGGATAGGATGAACTTTGGCACAAAAACCCTGGTTGAATATGGAAAGTGTCTATTTAAGATAGTGGTCATCTCCTGGTTTGCCTATACGACCCTAAAATCAAATTATCCGGCCATAATCCTTTCTATGTCTGGTCCAATCCACGCAGGATTTTTCTTGATAGCCCATCTTTCTTATGAGATTATGATAAAGACAGCAATATTCCTTGCCATTATGGCTGTTTTGGACTATCTTTATCAGAGATACGAGCATAAGCAATCCCTGAAGATGACCAAGCATGAAATGAAGGATGAATGGAAGCAGATGGAGGGCGACCCTCTGATGAGGGCAAGGATTCGCGAAAGGCAACAGCAAATGGCAAAAAGAAGGATGATGACAGAGGTGGCTAAGGCAGATGTGGTTATCACCAACCCAACCCATATAGCTGTAGCTATCAAGTATGATTCAACAACAATGTCTGCACCTACGGTTGTGGCTAAGGGTGAGGCTGGTGTGGCTGAGAATATCAAGAAGATAGCCCAGGAAAACGGCGTACCTATTATAGAAAATCCACCACTGGCTCAGGCACTTTACAAGGCTGTTCAGGTTGGAGAGGAGGTAGCTACAGAGCTTTATCAGGCTGTGGCTGAGGTTTTGGCGTTTGTCTATAAGTTGAAGAAAAAGGCAGCGTAAAAAGAAAATAAAAAATTAAAAATGGCAGAAAAAAAAGTAGTCCAGACAAATTGGATGCAGAAGGCGGATATTATGGTGGCGATATTTGTCCTCTGCATCATCGTCATGATGGTGGTGCCGCTACCGCCATTACTCATTGATATTCTTATCGGTGCGAACATTATGTTGGCTATGATGACCATACTCACCGTGATGTATATCGGTAAGGCTATTGATTTTTCTGTCTTTCCCTCCCTGCTTCTTCTGTCAACAGTCTATAGGCTTGCTTTAGAGGTCTCATCTTCAAGGCTTATTTTGCTTGGAAGAGGTGGAGAGGTAGGTATCATAAACGCATTTGGCTCTTTTGTTGTTGGTGGAAACTATGTGGTAGGCATCATCATCTTCACTATCCTTACTGTCATCCAGCTCTTAGTCATTGTCAGGGGAACAACCAGGGTCTCTGAGGTTTCAGCCAGATTTACCTTAGACTCTATGCCAGGAAAGCAAATGGCTATTGATGCTGACCTGAATGCCGGGTATATCACTGAGCAGGAGGCACTCAAACGGAGAATAGAGATACGAAAGGAGGCAGACTTCTATGGGGCAATGGATGGAGCGGCAAAGTTTGTTCAGGGCGATGTTATTGCCGCTATTGTCATTATTATTATCAATATTATTGGCGGCTTGATAGTTGGGGTGATTATGCGAGGAGAGCCTCTTGGCGATGCTATTCGTGCCTATACTACCTACACCATTGGTTGCGGTTTATCAGCCCAAATTCCTGCTTTCTTGATCTCAGTGGCTACAGGTATCATTGTCTCCAGGGCCGCATCAGACCAATCACTTGGAACAGACCTGACAAAACAGCTTACCTCTCAGCCACCTGTCCTCTGGATTACAGCCGGGGGGCTTCTCCTTTTATCCTTTACCCCACTTCCAAAGGCACCCCTATTATTGCTTTCTGGTGTATCGGCTATTCTCGGCTATGTAATGTCAAAAACAGAGAAGAGAAAGAAAGTAGAGGAAAAAGAGCAGGCAAAGAAGGATGAGCTTGAAAAGATAAAGAAGCCAGAGAGCGTTGCCTCGCTTCTGATGGTTGACCCTATGGAGCTTGAGGTAGGTTATGGCTTGATTCCCTTTATTGACCCAGAGCAGGGCGGAGACCTCTTAGAGAGGATAACGATGCTCAGAAGGCAGTCTGCCCTTGAGCAGGGAATTATTGTTCCACCTATCAGGATACGGGATAATGTTCAGCTTCAACCCCAGACTTATAGCATCAAGATTCGTGGGGTTGAGGTAGGAAGAGGAACAATAAAACCTGAGCATTACTTAGCTATGAAGGTAAAGGATGATGCGCCAGATATTGGTGGAGACCAGACAACAGAGCCAACCTTTGGCCTACCAGCCTTATGGATTACAGAGGAGAAGAAGGATTTTGCAACAAAAGAGGGATACACAGTGGTTGACCCACCATCTGTTGTGGCTACTCATCTGACAGAGATAATTCGTCGTCACAGCTCAGAGCTTCTTGGAAAACAAGAGGTTCAGACTATGGTGGAGAACATCAAGGAGAAGTATCCAACAGTTGTCTCAGAGCTAATCCCAGAGCACTTGACTTTGGGTGAACTGCAAAAGGTTTTACAAAATCTTTTGAAAGAGAGGGTCTCTATTCGTAATATGGTGACTATCTTAGAGACATTGGGAGATTGGGCGTCAAAGACAAAGGATATAGTTATACTTACTGAAAAGGTGAGGAGCGCCTTATTTCGCCAGATAACCCAGCAGTATCAATCTACTGATGGCACACTTAAGGTCATAACCATTGACCCAAAGCTGGAGGAACAGATAGCCATAAGCATTCAAGGGGATAGGGCTGTTCTTGAGCCAGCCCTTGTCGGAAAAATCCTGAAAGAGCTTCAAGGTATGATTGGAAAGGCAGGAGGCGATGGTTTTCTGCCTATTATTCTTGCCACAGGAAGGACAAGGCCGCATATCCTGCGACTCATTCAACCGGTTCTGCCGATGATGGGCGTATTATCTTATGATGAGATAGCCACTGAGGTAAAGGTTGTCTCTGTGGGGATGATTAAGGTATAATAGGGATTGCCTTGATGGCTGAATCTTTGTAACACTTTACCCATTTGAAGTAACACTCCTTGCATCAGTTAAATTTTTTGTAACCGTTCAGGCTATGCGTCAGGAGTGTAAGAAGAGGGATAAGGAGATAAGGGAGATAGGGAATATAGAGATGAGGGAAGACTTGCTTAC
>JASEHO010000209.1 GCA_030018505.1 bacterium | reverse complement strand
GGTCAAAAGTAATAGTCTTAAAGGAGAATCAGAAGAACTGTGGTGGTGCAAAAGTAGGACATCCGGGGCATGTTGCAGAGGTTTAGAAATATATGGCTCTTCACGGAATATGGTGCAAACAAGTAATCTATTGAAAATGTTGCATCTGAAAGGGTATTATACCTTCTAATAAATCCCATCAAAGAAAGGAAGGTAACCGAGGACAGATGCAACAAGAAGATTATATTACAAAGCTATTAGGATTTCAAGGATTTTATGTAAGGGATATGGAAGTAGAACGGGACGGTGATATAGAAAAAGCTATTTTATACTTAGGGAGGACTGAAGATAAGTATATATGTAGCTTGTGTGATAATGAAGTCACGAGTAAACACAGTTCGTGGCTGCAGGAAGTAAGGCATTTACATATTTGGAAGTATCAGACGATATTACGGTTTGAGAAGGTGAAGGTAAGATGTTCTAAATTAGGATTGCGGGGTTAAGGTAGAAAAGTTGGATTTTTTAGACAAATACGGAAGGTTTACAAAAGAACTATCTCATCAAACATCAGAGCTATGTAAGGTGATGACTATAGAAGATGTGACTACATTTCAATCTCTGTAACACTTTAGCCAGTTGAAGTAAAGTTCAATGTAAAATGTAAAATTAGCAATTAGCATCTTAAAATTATTCCT
>JASEHO010000208.1 GCA_030018505.1 bacterium | reverse complement strand
TGTCTCCCAATCCCACCTGTTCAAGGCATCTCCTTGCCCTTTCTTTACGTTCATCTTTAGGAGTTCCCTTGTAGATTAATGGAAGTTCTACATTTTCCAGTGCATTGAACCTTGGCAACAAATGAAACGACTGGAACACAAACCCAATCTTTTCATTCCTCAGCAGTGACAACTCATCATCGCTCAAGATAGAAATCTCCTTGCCATCAAACAGGTAATCTCCACTTGTCTGAACATCCAAACAGCCCATAATGGAAAGCAATGTGCTTTTACCACTGCCAGATGGACCCATAACCGTAATAAACTCACCTGCCAAAATACTGAGACTAACCCCTTTCAATGCCTCTACCCTGGTTTCACCCATCTGATAAACCTTGGTAATATCTTTCATCTCAATCATTTTATTCTACCTCCTTATTTCGTAAGCGTTCAGCCGTCAGGTATCAGCAATCAGTTTTTGGATGAAACTGGTAAGCATACATTTAACCTCGACCACCTGATCGGTTAATTCCTTGTTGAATTCAGAATCAATATAACCAAGTTCTTGAGCTAAAAACAAGAGATATTCAACTTCACTTGCAGAGCCCAGAGCAATTTGCAAAAAATGCGAAAACTTCCGACTGCCACTCCGCCCACAACCTTCAACAATATTTGTTGAAATTGATGCTGCAGCTCGCCGAAGTTGACTGGTCAATCCATATTGTTCTT
>JASEHO010000207.1 GCA_030018505.1 bacterium | reverse complement strand
CCTTCACTATAACCGGCACAGTAACCGAACCCGGCACCTTAACCAATCAGGTCTTCTATGAGCCAGAGAATCCCATCGAAGAGCTAGGCTGGGGATATGCATCAGCTACCTCCTACCTTGACTATCCCGAGATTCAGATTTCACAGATTAAAGGACCGGTCGGAACACCTGTCACAATACAAGGTGGCTCATTCACCCCATCCTCTATCATCCAGATAGACTTCGGCACACACCAAACAATCACTACAGCCATATCAAATACAAACGGCACATTCTCAGTAACATTTCTTGTAAACACCCAACCCTATGGCTCCCAGCTAATCAAACTCCTCGACACTATACACTATACACTCAACACTATACACTTCTTCATTCTTCCCCAAATCACCCAAATCTCCCCACAATCAGCCCATATTGGCGACTCAATCTCAATCTCAGGCAATGGCTTTTCTGGCAATGAGATCGTTTATTTCTATGTAACTGGCTCAACCTTTGGATGCCTGGCAGACCAAAATGGAGCCTTCAGCAGTCAATTTCTGATCAATACCCAACAAGGCGGCACAAAGGTAGTAACAGCCCAAAGCTACTATTCAGGGGCTATGGCCACATCAAGTTTTGTTGTTTTGCTACAGCCACAGATTACTTTAGTTTCACCCACAGAAGGCCCAGTAGGCACCGTTGTTACGGTTGAGGGATCAGGGATTAGTGATCAGGGATTAGTGAGG
>JASEHO010000206.1 GCA_030018505.1 bacterium | reverse complement strand
TGAAATGATTCTTTTCGGAAACACATTAAGCGAACCGCAAGATTTATATTCCTTCTGGCATTCGTCAAGGAGATTTTACCCAGGATTAAATCTATCTCTTTATAAAAACAAAGATGCTGATAACTTAATGGAAAAAATAAGAATAGAAGAAAATAAAGAAAAAAGATTGCATGACTTTAAAAGACTTGCCGAGATTATTACTGATGAATCTCCGGCCGTTTTTCTTTATTCGCCTTCATATCTTTATATCCATTCGCCAAGACTTAATGGTTTTATTGAAACCGAAGCGACAATTTTAAGCGACCGCCTTAATTCAGCCAACCAATGGCATATTAAAACCGCCAGAAAATTTAAATAATAAACGAAAAAGTTGAAAACCGTTTGAACTCTGCTAAAATTTAAACAATTGTCGAAGTGGCGGAATTGGCAGACGCGCAGGGTTCAGAACCCTGTCCCGGTTTTCGGGGTGAGAGTTCAAATCTCTCCTTCGACACAATAATAACCCCGTGAGAAAATTTTATTCTTTCTAATGGGGTAAATTTTCACTCTAAATAAAAAAATAAATAATCAAACATGATAACAAAAAAAGTGATAGTTAGAAAAAAACTTGAGGATATTTTACGATTTTCAGCCTTGGGAGGCCTTGAAGAAATAGGTCGGAATATGGCTTTTTTTGAATACCGAAATGAAATCATTATTATTGATATGGGACTTCAATTTCCGAAAGAAGAAACTCCGGGAATCGACTA
>JASEHO010000205.1 GCA_030018505.1 bacterium | reverse complement strand
CTTATCTTTCTTTCTCCTTTATATTTTTTTCCTTATTCCCCCTTTTTCCTTCGTTGCACTTCAGATGGGTAAATAGTTACCAACAAGATAGTCGCTGAGAGTTTTTAATAGACGCTTATGACGCTTGGATGAAATTGCACCAATAGAACCCAATATGTGACTACGGGGCAACACGGCCAGAAAACCAAGCCTGATCAAAGATTTTGATAGCAAGCCGCTTGACCTAAAATCTTCGTCAGCAGGAGAAATGATTTCGTCAAAACCTTTGACCCGCTGATGTAATTGTGTGCTTATACCACAAACGAGAAAATCACCATAAGATGGCATTTCCCGTAGAACAATTGCAGGTCTTTCTTTGACTTTTCTATCAGCCTGTGGTACTGGTGTAAGGATTATATCACCTTGCTTCATAG
Organism: bacterium; assembly: GCA_030018505.1. GTDB lineage: Bacteria > UBA9089 > UBA9088 > UBA9088 > JAGUXG01 > JAGUXG01. The sequence continues at coordinate 368 of JASEHO010000205.1, read as the reverse complement.
TCAGGGTTTACCTCTTTTAGTAAGTCTGATGAGTATTCAGGCTCATTTTCTCCGTATGCGCCTTTCAGTCTTTGGCCTGACAGAAATAACCAATCTTCATACTCATTATCAATCTTCTGTGTCAGTAGATTTGGTAGAATGGTTACAATCAGCTTAGTATCCATTTCCATATTAAATGGTTCATCTAAACAAATTCGCCTACCATCAAAATGAGCAGGTAAACTTACAATAGACATGATAAACCTCCTTTGCATTAAGATATGTTGTAACACTTTAGCCATCTGAAGTAAAGATTAACCAGAGGGCACAGAAGATCATTGCAAATTTAGCATTTAGCATTTTAAATTTGAAATGCTAATTATTATTTT
>JASEHO010000204.1 GCA_030018505.1 bacterium | reverse complement strand
CTAGCAAATTGCAAATTTAGCATTTAGCATTTTAATTTGAAATGCTAATTTTGCTAGTGTTAAATTTGCTAGTGAAATTCTCCGTGAACTCAAGTCTTTCAGTGTTTTTACGGAAGTTATAAACAGTTACCAGGATTTGTATATGCGTCTATATGAAATCATCTGGAAAGATAAATTTGTACACAAGATTGAACATAAACACAAAGTTACCACCGATGAGGTGGAAGAAGTTTTATTCTCTAAACCGCACATTCGCCAAGCAGAGAAAGGTCGAATAGAAGGGGAAGATTTGTATGTGGCTTATGGGCAAACAGAGGCAGGTAGATATCTGGTTATATTCTTTGTCCGCAAACACCAGACTACTGCGTTGCCTATTTCGGCCCGTGATATGACACAATCAGAACGGAGGTATTATGAACGACAGTAAAAAGCACATTGATCCAATCCCAGACGAATTTGCCAGCTATGAAGAATCTGCTGAGTTTTGGGACACTCATGACACAACAGATTATCCTGAAGCCTTTAAAACCGTGGAGGTGCAAGCGGAATTACGACACCGACATTACGAGGTAGAGATAGATGAAGATATAATAAAGGTGCTTCGGGAGCGATCCCAGAAACGTGGTGTCCCTGTCAAGCACCTTGTCAGTGATATACTGCGTCAACAGATCGCAGCCGCTGCATAGTTACAACTTCAGTAACTATTTACACATCTAAAAGTGAAGCAACAACCAAATAAAAAGGGAATTCATTGCAAAATTATCAATGAGCAATTAGCAATTAACATTTGA
>JASEHO010000203.1 GCA_030018505.1 bacterium | reverse complement strand
TTCAAGTTTTCTTTAGATAGCATCTTGAGTCGCTATATCTCTTTCCTTAAATTTGCTTTTGCTAAATTTGAAACGATAAGATAAATAAAAAAGGGTTGCGTCCCCTTTCCTTTATAGATTTTGACAAAAGATAGTTTTTTCTGGTAGAATGTGGAGGATGAAAAAGAAGGGATGGCTTGCAAAGTGGCTACCAGGGGATGAGCCGATTAGACCAGAGCCTTTCAAGAGAATAGATTATGTTTTTGGGCTCCTGGTCTTTTTTGTATCCTTTGGGGTTTATCTTGTTACCTTAACTCCTACCATTGGATTTCATGACTCAGGTGAGTTTATCGCTGTCGCCCACACCTTAGGTATTGCTCATCCTCCAGGTTATCCCTTATATACCCTCTTTGGTAAACTCTTTATCACCCTAGTTCCTATCGGAAACATCGCCTTTCGTATGAATATGGAATCTAGCCTCTTTGCCTCATTGGCTGTAATGATGGTCTATTTCATCACCTTAAAACTAATCACTAATCACCAATCACTAATCACCAAAATAATCCCTTCCATTGTTGCTTCTTTAATCCTTGCCTTCTCTGCAACCTTCTGGGAACAAGCAGTAATAGCTGAGAAATATACCCTCAATGCCCTATTTTTTACCCTGCTTATCTTCATCCTCCTCAAATGGCAAGAATCACTCAAAACTAAAAACTATCTTTATCTTTTCTCCTTCATCTTAGGTCTCTCCTTCTGCCATCACTTTCAGACGATCTTCCTTGTGCCAGCCAGTATCTTTTTCCTCAACGCTATAATAAATTCCATAGCAAAAGCCAGAGAAAATTCCATAGCTA
>JASEHO010000202.1 GCA_030018505.1 bacterium | reverse complement strand
CTCCGTGAACTCGAGTCTTTCAGTCTTTTTACGGAAGTTAGGTAAACAGTTACCAAAAGCCAGATTCTGTTTTCCAGATGAGGAGAAATTTGGGTTGTGAGAAAGGATAATGGAAGAAAGAAAAATTTGGATAAATAGACCAGCCTCTCCTGAGGACACAGAGAGGTTTGAGCGTGATTATTACCTCAAGATGACTAAATCAGAGAGGCTTTCGACAGTGCAGTTTTTGAGGGATATGCATTCAAAGATAAAAGGAGAAAGTGATGAGGGTAGAGAAGGATTACGAAGAGTTATTAAGATTGCTAAACAATCATGAGGTAAGATATTGCATTGTGGGCTCCTATGCGGTTGCCTTTCATGCCAGACCAAGATATACAAAAGATATAGATATTCTTGTAGAACCTAATCTTGAGAATGGAAAAAGAATTATCAATGCCCTCAATGAATTTGGGTTTCAAAGCCTGGGGCTAAATGAAAATGACTTTTCTGAAGAGAAAAAGATAATCCAATTAGGATATGAACCAGTAAGGGTGGACTTTATGACTTCGATTGAGGGGTGCACTTTTGAGGAGGTATGGAAGAGGAGAAAAGAAGGAATCTACGGAGAAGAAAGGGTATTTTTTATAGGTATAGACGAATTGATAAAGAACAAGAAGAGTTTGAATCGCAAACAAGATCAGGCAGATTTAGAGATTCTTGCTGAGAAATAAAAGTAACTGTTTACCGAGAATGAAATTTTTTATTACACAAAGCACAACTCCTGAAGGATTGTATGAACATCTTGACTTTTATAAATAATATGGTATAGTTTTTGGATGAGATGGAAAGGCAGCATACCTCTCTCTAACCTCCACGCACCGTAACACTTTAGCTCTCTTGAAGTAAAGTTCAATGTAAAATGTAAAATTAGTAATTAATCTTAAAATTATTC